>JAYVRP010000822.1:0-4125 GCA_043776215.1 Rhodoferax sp.
GTGGATGTTAGGTGACGATCCGCGCCATCGGAATTGAAACTTCGGCAACACACTCTTCGCACAAGCCGAAGACGGGGGGCTTCGCGCCGCTCGAATGCCAGCTTGTCGCAAATCGGATTCCCGTTCCGCCCTGCCAGCCGTACGATTCCCGGGTACGCAATTGCATCCGAGCAGCCAATGACCATCCCCGTGCGCGTTGGCGCCCAGACCGATATCCTCGGCGAGTGTCCGCTCTGGGATGAGCGCCTCTGCTGCCTTTATTGGGTCGACATCCGCCTGCCTGCGATCCGCCGCCTCAATGCGGCGAGTGGCGCGGTTGAGACCTTTGCGATGCCGGGACTGGTCGGATGCATCGCACTCGTCGACGACGGCCGTCTCCTGGTAGCGTTGCCGCGCCAGATCGCGCTTTTCGATCCGCTCACGGGCGTGCTGCAGGATTTCGTCGATCCCCCACCCATGCCGCCGGAGCACCGCTTCAACGACGGGCGCTGCGACCGCCAGGGGCGGTTCTGGGTCGGAACCATGCACAACGACACGCGCGCGCCGGAAGGCGTGCTGTATTGCCTCGAAGGCCATCGTCCCCTGCGCATGGTGCGCAGCGGCATTTGTATTCCAAACAGCCTCGCCTTCAGCCCCGACGGCGGTACGATGTATTTTGCAGATTCGTTGCGCTACACGCTGTTCGCCTACGACTACGACCGGGCGCGCGGCCAGACAAGCGGCGAACGCATGCTCGCAACGACCCAGCCCCCGGCGTTTCCGGATGGCTCGACCGTGGATGCCGAGGGCTTCCTCTGGAATGCCGAATTCAACGGCGCACGGCTCGTGCGTTATGCGCCGGACGGGCGGATTGATCGCGTCGTGGAGTTGCCCGTGGAGCGGCCCACCTGTTGCGCTTTCGGCGGCAACGGGCTGGACGTGCTGTATGTGACCACTGCCAGCCAGAAGATGACACCCGAGGAGCTGCGTGCACAGCCGCTGGCCGGCGCCCTGCTGGCACTCGATGTCGGTGTGCGCGGGCTGCCAGAGCCGCGCTTCGCGCTCCCTGCCCACTGACCTATTCCGAAAAAAAGCATGACCCCCATCAAACTTGCCTCGGTCGAAGCCTTTGCCTTTCGCGTTCCCGTGAAGACGCCAATCAAGGTGGCCTTCGGCACTTTTCGCGACCGTCCCTTCGTGCTGGTGCGCGTGGTGGACGAAGACGGCGCTGTCGGCTGGGGCGAAGCCTGGGCCAACTGGCCGGCGGTCGGCGCGGAGCACCGCGCCCGGCTCGTGGTCGACCTCGGCGAACGCATTGTCGGCAAGAGCTTCGACTCGCCACAGCAGCTATTCCAGCGCTTGAGCCAGTCGCTCGAAGTGCTGGTGATCCAGACCGGGGAGGTCGGGCCCATTGCGCAGGCCATTGCGGGTATCGACATCGCCGTGTGGGACCTGGTTGCGCGCAAGGCCGACCAGCCCCTGTACCGCCTGCTGGGCTCGGGTCCCGTGGAGAGCGTGCCTGTCTACGCCACCGGCATTAATCCCGACGAGCCGGAGCGGTTCGCCGCCGAGCGCCGCGCCGAGGGCCACCGCGCGTTCAAGCTCAAGACCGGATTTGGACATGATCTCGACGTGCGCAACCTGAGCGCGATGCGCGCTGCGCTCGGTCCAGACGCGACCATCACGTGCGACGCCAATCAGGCGCACAGCCTGGGAGATGCGATCGCATTTTGCCGCGCGATCGAGCCGCTCAAGCTGAGTTGGTTCGAGGAGCCGATTCGCGTGGATGCGCCAGCTGCCGACTGGGAAGCGTTGGCAAGGGCGTCCACGACGCCGCTGGCCGGTGGCGAGAATCTGCAGGGCGCGCAGTTCGATCCGGCCATCGACGGCCGCGTGCTTCAGGTGATCCAGCCCGACGTCACGAAGTGGGGCGGCATCACTGGCTGCTGGGAGGTTGCCCGCAAGACAGTGGCGGCGGGCAAGCGCTACTGCCCGCATTACTTCGGCGGCGGCGTTTCGGCACTGGCTTCGCTGCACCTGTTGGCCGCTGCGGGCGGCGACGGGCTGCTGGAGTTCGACTGCCACCCGAACGTCGGGCGCGAAGCCGTGGTTGGCTCACTGCTGCCTGTAACCGACGGGCGAGTACCTGTTCCGCAGACCGCAGGCCTAGGTTCCGTGCCGGACCGCGCCTTACTGGCGCCGTACCAGACCTGGCCAATGAAGGGCTCGTCATGAAGCGCCGCCCTGGTCCATTCTCCGAACGTGTTCAGTATCGGCAGGTTCAGGCAAGACGCACTTAAAAACTACCTCCTTCGGTCCAAGAGCTTCAAGTCTGCGGCATCGATTGCGTGGTCTGACTGTATCCCCGATGGTTATGAGAAGTTGAAGACGGACCTGTCGGCCGGCAAGGAAGTGCGCCTCACGCTCGAAAACGTCAGGCGCACGATCAACGAGCTGACGGCTCGGTTGAAGTCGTGCACTAAGAACCTGCAAGCCATGCGGCATGTCGTCTCGAACATGGCTGACGACACCCATCACTCCGCAAGGCCGGCCCGAACCTGCGCCTATCTGCCAATATGCCATTCCCGTTCAATGGAGGCTTCGTCGGGCGGTGTGCAGCGATTGCACATGGCTTGTTTATACGCTGGGTGCGTGATTGCGTAGAGAAACCAACAAGAAATTGCTTGGCTAGAGAAGCCAACAAATCATGTGCTTGTCAGCATTGGGATTTCTGTGAAATCGTCGTGAATACCAGGTCGAAATCCAGGCATTGAAGATTGATGAGAAAAACTCCTTTGACGCTCTGGAATTTTCGTCGTCCATCGAAAATCTTCGCAAATATAAACGGGCGGTCCCGATCCCCTGTCAGGGCTTGAACTTAACGTGAAATAGCTTTCATGATGCGGGGTGAAGAGTGGGCATCATGAAAGTTAGACCGCCATTCGGTCCCGCCTACGATTTTTGGAGCAGGGTCATCGACACGAAATTCCACGCGAAAATTCGACCGACCCTCGTGAATTTTCCTTCGAACTTTCGCAGCTGAATCGATCACGCCGATCTGCTCCAAGCCATCCAGCCAGGCGCTGGTGGAAATCAGGTGGGCATTGCCCTCCCGGCTCGCATGGCTGCCAAACCATTCATCCTCGATCAGCACGAGCGTCGCAGGACCCGGCGCGCGCCGTCTCATATCGATCATGGCGCTGGAAATAGAGAGTTCGCCCAGGTTCTTCATCCGCTTGATGGTTTCTTCGCCTTCGGCCGATTGCATCGTATTCCTGGCCAAAACCCCCACCGAAGTTTCCATCACCTCCACGCGCTGGACATTGGCCTCCAAGAAAGCCCTGATGCGGTGCGTGTCCGGAAGATCGTCACGCCGACTCACCTCCCAAATCACGTGGTCGGTGATGATCAGCCGTACATCATCTGCCACCCGCAGCAGGAGATTCAATTCATCGGCGATCGCAAGCGAGATAAGAGGACCGGCATCCGGGATGAATATCTGGATTGCTTGGGCAGGAGTCATTTGCGGAGCACAGCCGACGAACCGATTCGCTTGCCGTCTTCGGACAAAACGCCGGCGGCCTTTAAAGTGTCAATCAGGCCGGCCACCATCTCCGCACGGGTTGCGGCCGATACGGTTGGCATCGGCAGTCCGGCAGCACCAAGCAGGGATAGCAATTCCCGATAGTGGTCCAGTCCAAGTTCTTCCATTACGACGCCCCGAGGAATTTCTCCGAGCGCATATCCGACAAGCGTCTCATACGCACCATGCGCTCCTGGGCGCTGAATCGGGGCACCAAAAGCGACTTGCTGCTCTAAACCTTCGCGCACGAGCTGTGCCACCGACGTATCGCGTCCGGTCGCGACGAGCTTGGCCCGCTTTAGAAGCTCATCATCAAGTTGATACGTAACGTTCATACCGACTTTTTAGCCCTTCACGAAACTTCGTGAAGGGAGGCTTTCGTGCCCTGCCCACACAAGCTGCAGTTCTGGCGCGCCCTGGCTTCTGGATGAAGGAGCCGGACACCGGGATCAACTGGCAAATGCTGCTAGTGTAGTGATCTGTTCTTGATTGAACTTAAATGCTGTGTGCGACTCCAATGCTCTACTACGGTCTGCATTGGAACCAGCACATGCGAGTTGCCC
>JAYVRP010000823.1:0-4120 GCA_043776215.1 Rhodoferax sp.
GTATCCTGTTGCCTGGCACCTACTAGCCGCCGGAGTGCCTGGCGGCACTCCACCATGCACATTCCCACCGTCGCCAGCTGGGCCTGGATACCCATCGTCATCTGGGCCGCGTTTGCGCAGACGATCCGCAATGCGACCCAGCGCACGTTGGTGGCCGATCTCGGCACGCTCGCGGCCACGCTGGTGCGGCTTCTCTACGGGCTGCTCGTCGCGGAAGCCTGGTTGTGGCTGATCCACCGTTTCACCGATGCCCCCCTGGCGCTGCCACCTTTCAGCCTGTCGTATGGCGCCTGGTTGTTGCTCGGCGCGGGCGCCCAACTGGTCGCCACCGCCTGCCTGCTGATGGCCATGAAACAACGCAATTTCATTGTTGGCGTCACCTTCTCCAAAACCGAAGTGCTGCGGGTGGGTATTTTCGCCACGTTGTTCCTGCAGGAGCTACCCACCGTGTTGTCAGGCATCGCGATGGTGGTGGCCACCGGCGGCGTGGTGCTGGTGAGCGCGGGCGTGCTGGTGGTGTGCAGCCAGTTCTAATGAAGTTTCCATACATCGAGATAATTTTTTTCCGTTCGCCCTGAGCCTGCCGAAGGGCTCGCGGGGGCCCTTCGACAGGCTCAGCGCGAACGGTATAACGATTCCGAAAAGGTCAATAGCCTGTAGTCAGGCGCACGCGCTCATAACGTTCGCAAAAGTCACACATCTCGCGCGCCACCCGGGCCTCCAACGGCAGGCGAAAACCGGCCAGCCGGTGGCAATACGCCACGTGCAACGCGACAATCCGGCCAATCGCACCCGGCCGGAAGCCCGTGTGAACCCGCAGCGTCATGCCGGCTCCCGGACACCATTACCGTCGCTTCTGGCCACTGGCAGGCGCGACGGCCTGACGTAATAGTTGTCCCAGGGCCCCTGCCCGTCCAGCATGAAACCGTGGCGCAGGTAAAAGCGGTTGGCACTACTTTCGCGCAACGCGCCAACGTGCAAGGGAGCGCCAAGCGCATCGGCTCGAGCAAAGGCCCACGCGAGTACGGCGGCTCCCACGCCCCGGCCCTGCTGTTCCGGCTCGATATAGAGATGATCGAGCAACAGTCCCGAGGCCGGTGCACGCAGCACCACCAGCCCCACCGGCTGGTGATCGACCACGACATGCCACGTGCAGGCAGGGTCGAAGGAAGCAAGAAAACGCTCGCGCGCGCGCTGCGGATCGAAACGACCGACACGTTCCAGGCTCTCGCGCATGGCACGTAGCCGCAGCGACGCCAACTCCCGGGCGTCTTGCGCCGTGGCCGGCACCAGCCGGAAGCACGCCGGGGAAGGTACCGTCGAATTCATGGACGCCATAGCTGCGCGGCAACTGCGACCTTGATCGGCGCACCGAGGCTGACAATCGATGGCAGCGTGGCGTTATGGTGCGTGATGATCTGCTCTGCCGGGAGATGCGCCTTGTCGTGTGTGGTGTGTGTATCGGACACGAGTGTGACCTCGTACCCGAGCGAAGCCGACCACCGGACGGTCGAATCTACACAGAACTCCGTGGCATAACCGACCACCACCACACCGCCCACGCCGCGCTCCTGCAACATCTTGTGCAGCTCTGAACTTGCAAAAGGCGCTGACGTCGTCTTGCGCACCGGGATGTCACCGGGCTCGACATGCAGCCGATTGTCAAGTTGCCACGCGGCGCTGCCGTAGGCGAGTTCGGTCCCTGCGGCTTCATGTTGCACAAAGAAGACCGGTGCCCCGGCGTCGCGTGCGCGGCGGGCGAGTGTGTTGATGTTCTCGATCACGCTGTCGATCTTGTGGGGCTTTGGCTCTTGGACGAACAGGCCACCCTGGACATCCACCACCAGCAATGCTTGCTTCACGTTTTCACTCCTCCCCGTTGTTGCCGGACCCGAAGATGACGCGACCAGCGGCCGGTCGGGCAAGACAGCCTGATCCTATTTGTTGCACCATTGCAGCTCACAGGGGATGACCGCCCCGTTGTTGTTGCCCTTGAAAATCTGAGTCGCCGCTTGGAGCGAAAGAGGGCCGAACAGCATGAAAAGCTTGACCAGCACCATTGCCGGATTGTGCGACTTGAACATCAAAGAAGTGTAGGCCGCTGGCGCAGAAATCAGTACGGTTGACCGTCCTTGTGTTGGAACTGCCATTTGCCTTCTGAATGAAATGCCTTGAGATCGTCGTCTGGATACGTACCTTCATCTCCGGATGTTCGATCTCCAACTTCGAGATAAACAACTTCATCGGACGTCGCGTTCAGCAGGCAATGCCCGTTTCCGGTTGACGCCTTGAAGCCTGCACACATGCCCGGCGAGAGCCGCATTTTTCCTTCGTCGGTGTGAAGCGTCGGGTGACCCTTCAAGATGTAGACGAATTCATCTTGTTTGGTATGCGCGTGACGAAGCGACGAAACGGCACCAGGGGCCAGGCGAGTGAGATTGACACCAAAGTTATGGAGGCCAAAAAGATCGCCGAGCGCGCGCTTCTCCCTGCCCGACATGCGCGATGCGAACGGCTCGGGGTAAACAGTGGGCTTCACGCGTGGCGGCACATCTGTGGCGATGACGGCGATCGGAATTGATTGCTCTGGCATATGGACCTCGACGTTTGGAAGCTGTTGGGGAATGTGGCAGCTCAGACCAAGCCGACACAGCACCGCATCAAAGGACGCGTCAGGGAGATCCAATTTCTCGCCATCCATGGCGCGGGTCTCCACCTGTTTGAGTCCACGTTCACGGGCGACCTGGAGCGCAAGCTCAACGATACCTTCCGAGATGTCGGTCGCCAGCACGTAACCGCCAGGGCCAACACGTTCGGCGGCACTGACCGCCGGTTCACCTGCGCCGGCGGCGACGTCCAGGATGCGCTGACCTGGCTGAATCAGGGCCAGGTCGAGCATCTGGCGGGTAACTTCGCCATACCAGCGATCCAGAGTGGGATTCCAGCGTCGCCATGCTGCGCCGTCCTTGTTCCACTGCTCTCGCTGAGCGGTCTTGTACTTGGCTGCGTCAAATGAAGGTTGCTGTTCGGTCACCCAATTTCTCCTCTCGCGTAGAGTTTATGTTGCTTCGCGGCCAGGACACAAACAGCTAAAGTTGACGCTCGGATGGAGCAGCGGATTCGGCCGCAGTTGTCACACTGCTTCGCAGATCAGGTGTTCGCAAACCGGTGCAGCAAACCAGCGTTCATCTTGAAGCGCTGAGCCTGTTGAAACGTGGCCTTCTGACGACGGAACTCTGATTCGTCAGCGCGCTGCGCATATGCAGCTTTCGCAGACTCACTGCCCGCGCCGTTAGCAATAGACCGCCGGTGCCGATAAAGATGCGTCGTTTCAATTGCAAATCTCCCGTCCCGTGATTGTGCAACGTGCGACGGTGCACTGAGGGGAACGGCGGCGGAGAAGGGTTTTCACGATGTTTAACGGTGGCGCGCAGCCGACGCCGTAGGCGGTCGGATGGAGCAACGGGTTAAGCCGCAACATCGACATACTCGACATGGCTAGACGGCGTGGGAATGATAAGCCCGTCTTCCCGCATCCCGTCCAAGTGAAACTCGATTGCCTGACGCATGGAGTTCTCAGTTTCCTCGACAGTTGCGCCCGTTGCTCCCATCGCGCGTCGAGTTTGAACGTCGAACGGAAAAGCTGAGCGATCAGGCATCACTTCTTGCCCGCCATGCACTTGATGTCCTTCATCAAAAGGAAAAGGTGAAACGGGTCAGATGCACTGGGCTCGAACTCCCAGTTGAGGTACCACCGCCGAGCGTTATCGTCCTTGGCGTGAACCAGCAGGGCACGTATGCCGGCGATATCTGCCGCTTGCGCGGTGCGCTTCAATGCATCCTTGAGAAGGGCCTTGCCAAGTCCGACAACCTGGTGCTCGAGATCCACGGCCAGGCGCGCCAGAATCATCACCGGCACAGGGTGTTTTGGGATGCCTTTGACCACTCGGGGAGCTGCCGTTGCCGGCTCGACACTGCCCACTGCCAGACTGTGAAAGCCGACCACCACACCCGTGCGGCAGCAAACATAGGTTTGCGCGCTGTTGGATTTTTGATTGACCAGCGCAAAGCGCTGCAAGAACTGATTGAGTGCGGGCTGACCGCAATCGAAGGACTCAAC
>JAYVRP010000824.1:0-14806 GCA_043776215.1 Rhodoferax sp.
GCAGGGATCGGTGTGTCCGTGCCGGCATTGAAGCTGCCGTTGGGCACCACATTGTTGTCGTTGAAGACCTTGCCGGAAATGAAACCTTGCGTGCTCACCGTCAAGGTGGCGTTGGCGGGTGCCTGGTTGCTGCCCAGCGTCGTCTGCAGGGCACCGGCCGCAATGCTGTTGGTATGGATACCACCCGCCGTGGCAGTCACGTCGACGCTGATGGTGCAGCCACCCGGCGGTATCTGCTGGCCATTGGCCAGCGTCACACTCGCGCTGCC
Organism: Rhodoferax sp.; assembly: GCA_043776215.1. Classification (GTDB taxonomy): domain Bacteria; phylum Pseudomonadota; class Gammaproteobacteria; order Burkholderiales; family Burkholderiaceae_C; genus CAISIP01. Next base: position 270 of record JAYVRP010000824.1, read on the forward strand.
GGCCACGGCACTGACGTTGCCCACACCCCCCGGACAGGTGGTCTGCCTGTTGGGCACCGGTGCGACCCACACCGGACCCGGCGCCGTGGGCAGGTTGTCCGTGAACGCGGCCGTGAGTGTGGCCGCGCCAGCGTTGGTATTGCCCAGGAAAATCGTCAGCGTGGAGACGGCGCCCGGTGCGATGACGGGTGGCGCAAACTGCTTGGCCACCGTGGGCGGCGTCGACACCACGAGTTGCGCACTGGTGGGCTCCTCGTTGCTGACGCCCTCGGCCGTGGCTACCGCGCCGGCGCCCAGGGTGTTGACGTAGGTGCCGGAAATGTTGCTCAGCACCCGCACGGTGACGATGCAACTTGCATTGGGCGCCAGCGTGGCGCCGCTCAGGCGCACGCTGGTGGCTGCAGCCGGCGCGGTGACCAGGCCGCCTGCGCAGCTGGTCGATCCCAGCGCCGGTGTCGCCACCACCATGCCGCTGGGCAAGCTGTCGGTCAGTGTCGCCGACGTCAGCGCCAGCGCATTCGGGTTGGTGATACGCAGGGTCAGCAGCGCGAAGCTGCCCGGCGGCTGGTTGGCCGAGCCGGTCGTGAAACCGGCCGGGTTGCCGCTGTCCTGCGTCAGGTTGTCGATGGCCTTGTGGACCACCAGCGGGCTCTTGACCCGCAAGGTGTCGGTCGCGGGCTGCGCGTTGGTCACCGGCACGCCACCGGAGGTCCCTGTCACGGCGCCCGCTGCGATGGTGTTGAGGTAGTCGCCCTGGATCGCCACCACCACATCGATTTCACTGAAACAACTGGCCGCGACCGCGCCGCTGGCCGCTGGCACGCTCGCGCCCGCCACCTGCACGCGGGTGCTGGTGGGCGCGCTGACCGTGGCGCCCAGGCAGGTGCTGGCAGGGTTGGCGCCGGCAGGAACCACCAGGCCGGCCGGCAGGTCATCGATGACACCGACATTGGCCAATGGCAAGGCCGTCGCGTTGTAGAAACTGATTCGCAGGCGCGCGCGTTCACCCGGCTTCACCACCTGGGGCGTGAAATTCTTGGTCACTCCCAGGTTCGACTGCGTGGACAGGCTGGTCTGCGCTGCGCCACTGTTGCTCAGCCCCTGGTCGGTGCGGATGGCGCCCACCGGAATCACGTTCGTGATGCCACCCACCGCGGTGGACGTGACATTGAACGCCAGCGTGCACGAGGCACCTGCGGCCAGCGAGGCGATGGACAGCGAGAAAGAGGTGCCCCCGGGCACGGCGCTGGCCACGCCACCCAGGCAGGTCGTCACACCAGCCGGGTTGGGGGCGATCACCATGCCGTTGGGCGGGCCCCCGGGCAGGCCGTTGGTGGTGAAGTAGTCGGTCACTGCCATGCCGGTGACGCCAGTGCTGCCACCGGTGATGGTGACGGTCATGCGGCTGACCTGCCCCGGGAAGGTCAGCGTGCCGGGGTTGGACGCTTTGGCCAGCGACAACGGGCTGGGCGCGGCGAACAACAAGGTGCTTGGCACCGGCGTCGTGGTGACGACGCCGCCATCGGCAGAAATACCACCCGCGGGAATGGTGTTGGTCCAGCTCGCGGCCCCATTGGCGACCACGTCGAACACCAGGTCGCAACTGCCGCCGCCCGCGAGACTGGCGCCAGCCAGCGCGACGCTGCCCGCACCCGGTGCGCCAGTGATCACCACCGGCCCGGCACAGGTGCTGTAGGCCGCCGTCGGGTTCGCCAGCACCATGCCGGCGGGCAGCGGATCTGTGACCGCCAGGTTGGTCAGTGCCGAGGCCCCCAGGTTGGACACCCGTACCGTGACAGTGGAACGGCCTCCCGAGGACACGGCGGCCGGGTTGAAGCTCTTGCCGGCGCTGATGGACGGTGTGTACGTGATACTCGCGTTGCCGCTGACCGGGGCCACCGACCGGGTACTGCCGTTCGCCAGCGTTTCCGTTCCGGAGGCGGTCACGGTGTTGGCATACGCGCCGGCTGGCGCGCGCACGTCCACCTGAATCGTGCAGGTGCCGCTGGCCCCGGCGCCGTTGGCGGCGCGGGCGGGCACCGTGCCGCCGTTCATCGTGACCGAGCTGTTGCCGGGTACCGCCGTGATGCTGCCCGCACCGCAGGATGTGGCGGCATTGGCCGGCGACGCCACACGCATCTGCCCGGTGCCGCCATTGGTGGGCAACGAGTCGGAGATGGACGCACTGGTGACCGGATTGGCGGACCGGTTGGTCAGCGTGATGGTCAGCCTTGTTAGCGCTCCTTCGGACAGGGGGCCGGCCGGCGCGAAACTCTTGGCCACGGTCAGCACCGGACGGTTCAGCGTGCCGGCAGGCGTGGAGCTGGCCCCCGGGATCACGTTCGGATTGCCCGGATAGGTGATGCCGCCATTGGCGATGCTGTTGGTCACCGGTGTGCCGGCCAGGGCATCGGGGGCGGTCATGGCCCAGAACGTGAGGGTGCACGTGCCCGGGGTCGTGATGGTGCTGCGCGCGGGCAGGGCGTCCACGGTCAATGTCGCGCTGGCCGACCCGAGGCTTCCCGTGGTGATGTTGACCGCACCACAACCCGCCGACACGCTGGGCGTGTAGTTGGTGCCGGCCAGTGTGCCGGTCAGGAATGTCTGCCCATTGGCGAAGTTGTCGGTGACCGACACGTTGTTGCGCACCACGGCGGAAAAGTTCTGCAGGGTCACCTGGTACTGCACAGGGTTGCCGGGTGCCGGGTCGGTGGGGCTCGCCGTCTTGAGCGCGCGCAGATCGTCCACCACCAGGATCGAGGCCGACACCGCCTGGCTGACGATGCCTGGCGTGGTCACGCCCACCGCGCCGGCCGGGATGGTGTTGGTATAGCTGACAGGGGCGCCCGGTGTGGTCACGGTGCCGGTGAAGGTAGCGGTCACGGTGCAGCTGCCTGCGGCCGGAATGGTGCCGCCGGTCAGCCTGACGCCGGTGCTGGTGAGCGCGGTGGCGACACCTCCGGCACAGGTGGTGGACTGCCCGCTTACCTTGAGGCCGAACGGGTTCGCGTTGCCGGCCCCGTTGCCGTCGATGGCATCGTCGTCGAAGGTGGTCACGGTCAGCGCTGCGGAGGCGCTGTTGCTGAGAGTGATCGTCAGGCTGCCAGCCTGGCCGCTGGCCAGCGCAGCGCTATTGAACGATTTGCCGACAGTCAAGGGGGAGCGCACGGTGAGCGCAGCGCTGGCGTTGCCGGGTGGCACCAAGCCCAGGTCGTTGCCGAACTGGGTGGCACGGTCGATCACGTTGGTCGGATTGACGGAGAACGCACCGTTGGTGGAGTTGCCCACCACGTCGACACTCATCGTGCACACGCCATTGGCGGCCACGGTGCCACCGCTGGCGCTGACCGAGAAGGCACCCGCGGCCGGGCTGAAAGCCGGTGCGGTTCCACCCGGGCAACTGGCCTGTGCATTGGGCGTGTCCGCCACGCGCAAAGCCGGCGTGGCACCGGCCAGCGGGAACACGTCGGTGATCAGGAAGTTGGGCAGCGCGACCGCATTGGTGTTGCGCACCGTCAGCGTCAGAGTGACTGGCGCGCCGCCCAGGATGGCCGTGCCATTGCTGAAGGCTTTTTCGATCGTCGGCGGATTCACGACGCGCACGCCGATGGTCTGCGTGACCGCGCCGGTATTGGCGACGGGGCCGGCGCCATCGGTGCCGGTCACCGACTGGTTGGCGATGGTGTAGGCGTAACTGGCCGGTGCGCCGGTGGACGAGCCGGCCGTCACCGGCACCAGGATCAGGCACGAACCATCGGTGCCGCCGAAATTGGCGGGAATCGCGCCCCCGGTGAGGAAAATCGTCTGGCTGCCCGACACCGCGGACAACACACCCGGTGTGGCTGCGGGAACATTGCCGTTGGGGTCGGTACAGGTGTAGCTGGCAGGCCCTGCGATGCGCAGCCCATCGGGCAGGACGCCCGGCAGCGACAGTGGCGCGACATTGGGAAATGACAACGCCGTGATGGGCGTGGCCGCGCTGTTGGAGAGCTGGATACGCAGCGTCGTGGCCTCGCCTGGGAAGATCGGGTCGGGCCCGACCAGTGTCACGGAAGCCCCCAGGGCGGCCAATGCCATCGAAGGCGCCAGCAGCGCCGACACGAGGAGGCCCAGGCGGGCGGCGACAGTGCGCAGGAATAAATGCTTCATGTCCGGGGGGTGTTGGTCGTGCCGCAGTCTAGTGACACGGGCAATTCGACACTGTAAATAATATGCAGGCAAATACTGAAGCCACCACTCTCGGGGCGACTGGCAATCAGCGTGGCGTGATGTTTTTGCGCAACCAGCTGGACCAGGGCAAGCCCGAGGCCGTGCCCTTTGGCGCCACCGGCCCCCTGGGCGTAGCGCCGGGTCAGGCTGTTCAGGTCCTGCGCCGGGAATCCTTCGCCCTCATCGTGGACGGTGAGTGCAAAACCCGTGGGCGCCGCATCCAGCGACAACGTGACCACGCCGCCCTTGCGGCCATGGCGCAACGCATTCCAGCCCAGGTTGAGCACGGCGCGTTGTAGCAGGCGAGCGTCCCCGCGGACCAGCGCCACGTCGAGCTTGCAATGCCGAACGATGCGCGCACCCTCGCGCTGGGCGTCCTCCCACAGGTCGTCGGCGCACTGGTGCAGCAATTGCACCAGATCGACTTCGGCCATCTGCTGCAGGTCGAGAGCCTGCGCGCGCCCCATCAGCAAGAACTGTTCCGTAAGGTCCAGCGAACGCTGCGCGCAGGCGTCGATCCGGGACACCATCGCCGCGTGTGCGGCACCACCGTCCGAGCGCAGTTGCCCGGCCAGCGAACGCAGCGACACCAGCGGTGAGCGCAGGTCGTGCGCCAGATGGCGCATCATGTCGTCGCGGTACTGGCGGCTCTCGGGGGTGTCGTCGCCCACCACCAGCGCATTGGCGATCTGGTCCACCGCGTGCGAGATGGCCGCAATGCGGGTCTCGACCGGGTCCAGGAAACCGGCAGCGGGCACAGGTTGCAGCGGGCCACCGGCCGGGCGCACCAGCGCGGCAATTCGCGCAGTCTCGCGCGCCATGGTGGACAGGCTGGATTCCAGGCGGCGCCAGCTCCACAGGGGATAGGCCAGCGCGATCAGCGCGGCCGGCACGGCCGGTGGCCACCACCAGCCCCACTTTGCCAGCACCAGCCACGCCAGCAGCACGCAACCCGGCACCGCCAGCACCGTGGCCACCAAAGCCGTCCGTGGCGTGGTGAGCAACAAGGCCACCATGAGCAGCAGCACAGCCAGCAGCGACACTGCCGTGCGTGGCAGCGGTGCCACCGTGCGGGGAAAAAGCCCTGCGCGCAGCCCGTCGACCACGTTGGCAACGAATTCCACCCCGGGCATGGTGCCGCCCGTGCCGGCCAGCGGCGTCACCAGGTTGTCACCCAGCCCGATGGCGGTTGCACCCACAAGCACCAGTTTGCCGCGCAGCCGGGAGGCGTCGATGCGCCCCTCCAGCAGATCAGCGACAGGCAGATGCGCAAAATGCCCTGGTGGCCCGGCAAAAGGCACCAGTAGGGCCGCCGCATCCAGTGTCGGCGCTCGGCCATCACCGGCCGCCGCGCGCAACAGACTGGCCACATGGGGGTATCCGGTACCGGCAGAGGTCTCGCGCGGGAGATAACGGCGGATCACGCCGTCCTTGTCGACCAGTGCCTGCGCGTGGCCGAGCCGGGCATGCTGCGCAAACGCGGGCAACGGCAACACCGCCGCGGCAGACGGCGAAGGCATGAACACCGGCAATACGACGCCACCATGGCGAGTGATGGCGGCAGCCAGCCGGACATCGGCGCTCGGGTCGTCGCGCTGCGGCTCCGCCAGAATGACGTCGAGCAGGATCGGGCCAGCGCCGGCAACGCTCAGCCGCTCCACCACCTCCGCCAGCCGGTGCCGCGACCAGGGCCAGCGGCCCAGTCGCGCCAGACTGCCCTCGTCGATCGCCAGGATCAGCATGTCGGTCGCAGCCGGTCGCCCGGACCACGCCACACTGCTGTCATACAACCAGTTGTCGGCCCGATCAAGCCAGCCGCCACGCACGGCCGCCACCAGAACGGCCAGCAGCAGCACGAGCAATGCTGTCCATTCGCGCAGATGCCGGCTGGCGAAGGCACTCACCCGCACCTCACAGCAGCAAAGGCAGCAGCAGCAACAGGAGCAGGCCCCACGGGTGGCGGGGGGGCTCGGGAATCTCGAAACGTTGCACCGCTGACCAGGGGCCCTGGCCGCCGTCGGGCAACACCAGCTGGGTTCGCACGTGGTAAGTGCCGCCGCGCGGCTTCGGCAGGTCCAGACTGGCACCGGGCACCACCTGGTCCAGCTCGGTGCTGGCAAAGGCGGCGTCGCGGGACAACTGCACGCGGTGGCTGAAACCGGCCGGCCCCGACCATGCCAGCCGCAAACCGCCCTCGCCCACCTGGGGCGGCATGACCGCGCTGGGTTCGAGAATCGTGAAGCTGCCAGGGTCACCCAAAGGCCCACGGGTACGGTCTGGGCGCAGGGTCGCCAGGCGCCAGTGGTAGGTGCCCGGCGGCAGAGACGGGTCGAGCGCGAACCGCGTGCCGGCGACCTCGGCACGGTCGAGCAACAGATCTGAGAATGCCGCATCCCGCGCTACTTGCACGGCATACCCCGGAGCGTCCGCCTGCGCCGCCCAGACAAGTTCCACACCCGCCACAACCCGTGCGCCACCCGCCGGAGATATTTGCAATGGCGGCTCGGGCCGGGCCGACAGCATAAAAGCCATGGCCGCCTCCTGGCCTTCGAGGGCCTGGGCATCGGCCGCTCGCACACGCAGGTGGTAGTTGCCGTCGGCCAGGGCGGTCAGGATCCAGGTCGGCGTGCCGGTCACCACATCCTGCAGCAATTGGGTGAAGCCGCTGTCCGCCGCGACCTGCCAATGCCAGCCCGTAGCGCCCGCCAGCGCAGGAACCTGCAGGGGCTGCGCCGTGCGCTCGATCCGGCGCGGCAGGCCCGTCACATCCGGCGCACCCAGCAGCCGTACAACCTGCCCCAGGCGACCGGCCTCGGCGCGCACACCTTCACCGCGCGACACCGAGACAGGCCCGGGCGCTGCACCCGTCAAGGCCACCTGGCCCTCCAGCACTTCATGGCGGCTGACCTCGTCTTCCAGCGCGACACGAAAACGTGTTCCGCGCACGGCGGTCACGACCCTGGGCGTGCGGATATCAAAACGCGACGCCGGCTCCTTGAGCGGTGTGGCGGTGGTCTCCACCGCGCCACGTTGCAGGTCAATCGTGGTGGCCCGGATACCGACCGATACCGCCTCGTGCGACACCCCCAGTCCGGCACGCGTCATGGGCGCAAAAACCGCCAGGCCACCGTCCGAAAACCGCAGGGTCACGGCACCCTGCGCGCCGGTATCGAAGCTGTCTCCCGCACCCAGGCGCATGCCTGCAAGCAGGGGGCCCTTGTTACCGGTCACCCCGCCCTGGGAAAAAATCACCTCGGCCGACAGGTCGGACCAGCGCAACCAGTCGGTCGGTACGCGAAGCTGCGTGCCAGGGCGCAAGCGGCGCGTGTGGGTGATGCGGTTGAGTTGCTGCAGCTCCGGCCAGCGCCCGGGTTGTTCCAGGTAACGCTGGCCAATACCGATGAGTGTGTCGCCTGGCTGGACGGTCAAGTCCATCATGTCCTGCGCCTGCACCCCCACCAGGCACACCGGCACCAGCATCCATGCAACCAGCGCGGCGCGCCACATGGGTGACCTACTCCAGCAGTTCGAGACGGTAACCATGCGCATAGACGGAGTTGATGCGCCAACCGTTGTCGGAAAGCAGCAATGCGGTTCTGAGCTGACTCACGTGGATGTCGAGTGTGCGCGTCTGCACTTGCGCGTTCAATCCCCACACGGCCTCCAGCAGGTATTGCCGCGAGAGCAGGCGCCCCGGATTGCGAAACAGCACCAGCGCCAGCTGGAACTGGCGGTCGGTCAAGTCGAGCAGTTCACCTTGCAGGCGCACACTGGCGCTGGCAGGATCGAATTCGTATGGCGGGGCCGACACCACGCTGGATTCGGAGAAGGTCTCGGCGCGGCGCTTCAGGGCCTTCAAACGGGCCAGCAATTCGCCGCGGCGCGGAGGCTTCACGAGGTAGTCGTCCGCGCCGTGGCGCAACGCTTCGACGATATCTTGCTCCGAATCCCGGCTGGTGACGAACAACACCGGGGTCCGGTCCTGCAATTGGCGCAACCAGTCGAGTACCTCGATGCCGGTCATGTCAGGCAGCATCCAGTCCAGCACCAACACATCGAAGGTTTCCCGCACCATGGCCTGCAGGAACCGCGCGCCGGTGCCGTAAACCTCGGAACTGTGCCCGTCGGATTCCAGCGCCTGCGTGATCAGGACCGCGTGGTCGATGTCGTCCTCGAGCACGCCCACTCTCATGCTGCAGTACTCCGTCCATGGGTATCAGAACCAGCGCAACACCCGGCGCCGCACCCACAACAGGCCAGGCACACGCTATTCAACCGGGCATAGACTTGTTTCACAGCCACAAAGTCTAAGGCAACTCTAGTGCGGCGGTTGTCAGAATTCGGACAATTTCGACAGGGCCCGGGACTTGCTGGCACACGCACCCCGACACCAGCCCTTGGGAGCGTACCCGGCGTACACTGCCAACCTCACTCTGGAGCCTGACCATGAATGCCCCTGCCAGCCCCCTGCACCTCATGCCTCATGTGGAACAACGCGACGTGCCGCAGGCCCTGATCGACACGCTCAAGGCGCGTTTCGGCGAGCGCTGTTCCACCGCCCTGGTGGTACGTGAGCAACATGGGCGCGACGAGTCCTCCTTCGAGTCCCCCCCACCTGCGGCCGTGGTGTTCGCGCAATGCACCGACGACGTGGCAGCCGTGGTGGCGCTGGCCAGCCAGTACCGGGTGCCGGTGATTCCTTTCGGTGTGGGCTCGTCACTCGAAGGCCACTTGCTGGCCGTCCAGGGTGGCATCAGCATCGACCTGGGGCGCATGAACAAGGTGCTGTCGATCAATGCGGACGACCTCACCGTGACGGTGCAGCCGGGCGTGACACGCAAGCAGCTCAACGAAGAGATCAAGAGCACCAGTCTTTTTTTCCCGATCGACCCAGGCGCGGACGCCACCCTCGGCGGCATGAGTGCGACACGCGCCAGCGGCACCAACGCCGTGCGATACGGCACCATGCGCGAAAACGTGCTGGCGCTGGAGGTGGTGACGGCCAGCGGCGAAGTCATACGCACCGGCACTCGTGCCAGGAAATCCTCAGCCGGATACGACCTGACGCGCCTGATGGTGGGCAGCGAAGGCACGCTGGGTGTCATCACCGAGATCACGCTCAAGATCTACCCGCTGCCCGAAGCCGTGTCGGCAGCCATCTGTTCTTTTCCCAGCATCGAGGCCGCTGTGCGCACCACGATCCAGGTGATCCAGATGGGCATTCCGATCGCGCGTGTAGAGCTCATCGATGCACACACGGTGCGCATGGTGAATGCCTACGCCAAACTCGGCTTGCGCGAGGAGCCGATGCTGCTGATGGAGTTCCATGGCTCTCCCGCGAGCGTGAAGGAGCAGGCCGAGCTGGTGCAGGAAATCGCCAGCAAACACAAGGGCAACGCCTTTGAATGGGCCAGCACCCCAGAAGAACGCACCCGCCTGTGGACCGCGCGCCACAACGCCTACTTTGCGGCGGTGCAGTCACGCCCCGGCTGCCGTGCCATCTCGACCGACACCTGCGTGCCGATCTCGCGCCTGGCCGATTGCCTGCTCGACTCGGTGGCCGAGGCGGAAGCCTCCGGCATTCCGTACTTCCTGGTCGGCCATGTGGGGGACGGCAACTTCCACTTCGGGTACCTGCTGGACCCGAAGCAGCCACAAGAACGTATCGCAGCCGAGCAGCTCAACCACCAGCTCGTCACCCGCGCGCTCGCGCTCGGCGGCACCTGCACCGGGGAACACGGCGTTGGCCTGCACAAGATGGACTTTCTGGTATCGGAGACCGGCAACGGCGCGGTCGAAATGATGCGCACCATCAAGCGCGCACTGGACCCGCACAACATCATGAACCCGGGCAAGATTTTCACGCTGTAAGCGCCTGGCGCGCAGCTCGGCGCTCGCCGACCACGCTGGCGGGATCCCTTCGACCATCGGGGTTTCGACAAGCGCAACCCCGGCTCAGGACGAACGGCTGAGTTTGGTGGCTGATCAGGAAACCTTATCGGATCAGGGGCTCTCGGCAATGGCCTTGGCCATGTAGTCGATCTTCTTCTGGAGATCAGAATCGGAGTCGGCGTAACGCTCGGCGATGGCCGCAAACTCGTCCTGGATTTCAATGAAGGCATCCACCATGTCCGGGTCGAAATGTGCTGCGCGCTCCTGGAAGATCTGCTGCACCGCCTTGTCGTGGGCCACACCGGCCCGGTACACACGGTCGCTGGTCAATGCGTCGTAGGCGTCGGCGATGGCCATCACCCGCGCCGACAGAGGAATACGGTCACCGGCGAGTGCCTGCGGGTATCCCTTGCCGTCCCAGCGCTCCTGGTGGCTGTACACAATTTCTCGGGCGATTTCGAGAAACTCGGTAGATACACCAGCCACGGTGCGAATCTGGTCGATGGCATTGCGCCCCTGCACCGGATGCGTCTTGATGATGTCGAGCTCCTCCGGGCTCAAGGGGCCGGGTTTGAGCAGGATCCGGTCTGGCACACCGGAGTTGCCGATATCGTGTAACGGCGCAGTGCGAAACAGCAAGCCAATCGTGCGCTCCGACATGCTGCGGCCATACGCGGGTGAAGCCTTGAGTTTTTGTGCCAGCACACGCACATAGTGCTGGATGCGAATGATGTGGTTGCCGGCTTCTCCGGGTTCAGCCAGGGACGCCATCGCCAGGACGGTGGCATCGAACACCCGGGCCAGATCCTGCATGGAGTCCCGGGCGCGCGGCAGGCTGGGGCCTGCCTCGACCGGGAGCGCTGCATGACCGGATGCTGATGTTGCGTGATCCACAAAAACACTCCGCTATGGTTGTGGTCGCCATGTTACGACGAGTTACCGTTGCGCAGTATTATTTATGCTCGTGGTCCGCATCAGGGTGACCCGCGCTGGCGAAAGAAAATGGCGCGTGATACAGCCACACGGGTCGGCCGTCCGGCAGGATGCGCTTGTGGGTTGGCTGCAACTGGCGCGCTTCGAATTCGAGGCTGACGAGCCAACTGCCAGGCAGTAGTTCCCGGCCGGCCTTTTCAACTGCGCGCGCCATGCTCTCCGGGCGCTGAAACAGGTACACCAGGTCGTAGCCTCGCCAGTCTGCACCCCACATGTCGCCCTGCCGCACGCTGGACCAGGGGCAACGCAGTGCGCATACCACGCGCAACGGCCAGCTCCATTCAATGCCGTGTAATTGCGCCAGCGGATAAGCCTCGCGCAGCGCCGCGAGCCCGTGGCCCAGACCACAACCGGCATCCAGCACACGCGCGCCTGCCGGCAGGGGCGCCTGTTGCGCCAAAGACTGCAGGGCATGGGCCGGCGTGGGAAACAAGGGCGCATCACGCCATGCATGCAAGGGATACACGGTCGCCAGCAGGCCCAGCAGGGCCAGCCAGGCCCAGGGCGGCAGGACCGCGTTGCCGGACAGCGCGAGCGCCAGCGGAAAACCGGCGGCAATGATCAATCTTCGCCACCAGCTGTGGCCGAAAAAACTCATCGCCACACCCACCCCGGACGCCAGCAGCAAGGACATGGGCACCGGGACGCCCGCGCTGGTGAATGCCCGGTAGACTCCCCACGCCAGTGCCCAGGACAACAGGGCTGGAATCGGCCAGAGCAATCGCGGCACAGGGTGGCTCAGCGTGTTGCGCCACCGCTGAGCTTGTCGATCAGCCCGTTGAGCTCTTCCAGCGAGCCAAACTGGATCGCCACCTCCCCCATCTCCTGCATGCGGCCGGCGCGCTTGACGCGTTTCTTCACGCGCACCTCCACCTCGGCGGTCAGCAAATCGGACAACTCTTCCTCGACACGTTTGAGGTCGCGCGACTTTTCCTTCTTGGGTTTGGTCGACGTCAGAGTGAACTCCGCGCTGAGCTTCTTGACCAGGCTCTCAGCCTCGCGCACTGTCATCTTGCGCGCCGTGATCTGCGTGGCAGCCGTGATCTGCGACACCTTCTCCAGCGCCAGCAGTGCACGCGCATGGCCCATCTCGAGATCACCAGCCATGAGCATGGTCTGCACCGGCTCCGCCAGATTCAGCAGCCGCAGCAGGTTGCTGGCCGCGCTGCGCGAACGCCCGACTGCCTGGGCCGCCTGCTCGTGCGTGAGGCCGAACTCGCGCACCAGGCGCTGCAGGCCGTGCGCTTCCTCCAGCGGGTTCAGATCCTCGCGCTGCATGTTTTCGATCAACGCCATCGCCGCAGCCGCTTCGTCGCCGACGTCGCGCACCAGCACCGGCACACTGTCCAGTCCCGCCAGCCGCGCCGCGCGGAAGCGCCGCTCACCGGCAATGATTTCGTAGACGGGCCGCCCGGGTTGCAGGTCGGTGATACCAGCGGCTCCGCTCTGGGCCAGGAAGACCCCCATGCGCTCCAGGCCGTGCGCCTCCGACAACTGACGCACCAGGATCGGCTGCATGATGCCCTGCGCCTTGATCGATTCGGCAAGCTCGTACAAAGCGCCTTCGTCCATGCGAGTGCGCGGCTGGTATTTGCCCGGCACCATGTCCGTCAGCAGCAGCGAGGCAGGCAGGCCGGGGCCTGCCACCGTGCCGGGTTCGCTCAGCGAGACGGACGCACTGCCCAGCGCCGTGGGGCCGAGCAGAGCCTCCAGGCCGCGACCGAGTCCCTTGAGTTTCTTTGTCACCATGAAGTACATCCTCTAAGTATTTGGCTGGCACAGGTCCAGCAACATGCGATGTCCGTCGGGCCAGTCGCCAAGACCAGACTCGGCATTGATATGGCCGTGGTGGCCGTAGTCCACACACTCTGATCCCCAGTCTGCGGCGAACTTTGTGGCGCGCTCGAAGGTGCAATACGGGTCGTTGCGGCTGGCCACCAGCACACTGCGAAAAGGCAGCGTCTGCAGCACCAGTGGCGACCAGCTCGCAAGCACGCCCCGCAGCTCTTCACGCTGCGGGTCGCCCGGCGCGACCAGCAAGGCGCCGCGCACGAAACGGGTGTTGCGCGAATGGGCTGCCCAGGCCGCCACCAGCATGCACCCCAGGCTGTGGCCTGCCAGCACGATGCCGCCAGGCGCTGCCGGGTGGTCGAGCACGACGTCTTCGAGCCGGGCAATCCAGTCGCCACGCAAGGGGCGCATCCAGTCATGCTGCTCCACACGCACATGGCCATGCACCGCCTCCCACAGGCTTTGCCAATGGGTGGGGCCGGAGTTTTGCCATCCGGGCAGGAGAAGGACCACGGACCCCTTCATTTGCTACAAATACGATAGCGACAGGGCACAAGTGCCGTGCCACAGGGTCGACCTGCGCATGGCGTCACAGCCTGGCAATGCGGTCAACCATTTCCTGCGCAAAAGCCAGATAGGCCTGCGCGCCTTTGGACGACGGGTCGAACACGACCCCCGGCACGCCAAAACCCGGCGCCTCGGCCAGGCGCACATTGCGTGGAATCACCGTGTTGAAAACCTTGTCGGTGAAATGCGCCTTGAGCTGGTCACTTACCTGCTGCTGCAAGGTAATGCGCGGGTCGAACATGACACGCAGCAAACCGATCACCGCCAGCTCCTTGTTCATGTTGGCGCGCACCTGCTTGATGGTGTTGACCAGGTCGGTGAGGCCTTCCAGTGCGAAGTACTCGCACTGCATGGGAACCAGCACCCCATGGGCGCAACACAAGCCGTTGAGCGTCAACATCGACAAGGATGGCGGGCAGTCGATCAGAATGAAATCGTACTCGTTGCTCACTTCGGCCAGCGCAGTCTTGAGGCGGCGCTCACGCCGCTCGACGTCCACCAGCTCCACCTCGGCACCCGCAAGCTCGCGGTTGGCACCCAGCACGTCGTAGCTGCAACCGGCCGCAACCAGCTTGTCGCTTGTCACCCGCGCCTGGGCGACCGAGCTGGACTCGAGCAACACGTCGTAGACGCTGGCCTGGAGCTGGCGCTTGTCCACGCCGGAACCCATGGTGGCATTGCCTTGCGGATCGAGGTCCACCATCAGCACCCGTTGACCGACCTGGGCCAGCCCCGCCGCCAAGTTGACCGTGGTGGTGGTCTTGCCCACACCGCCCTTCTGGTTGGCAATACAAAAAATCCTGGCCATGTGGGGCTTCCTGCTGGTGGTGGTTGTCAAATGCCAGGTGGTCAGCGCGATATGGCGAGCTTGATGCCAAATCCGATGAGGAAAACACCGGCCAGCTTCCCCATGGCCTGGCCGATGACCGGATTGGCGCGCATGTGTTCGGCCAGGAAATGGGTCATCAGGACTACCGTGACGGCATAGGCGAAGGTCAGTATGGCGATCGTCAGCGCCATGAAACCGAAGGTCGCCAGGCCAGGCTTGGTGGCCGGATCGACAAAAAGCGGGAAGAACGCCATGT
>JAYVRP010000825.1:0-4091 GCA_043776215.1 Rhodoferax sp.
CTGGTAGGGCGACGCGATGGCGCCGGTCCGTTGCAGCAGGTCCAGCGGGGCAGTCTGGGTGGCGCGCGACGCGTCGACCACGGCCTTGTACTCCGGCGCATTCTTGTCCGGCCGGAACAGAATCTTGTAGAGCTGCTCGCGGATGGCACTCGGACATGTGCCCGCCGCGAGCTCCGCCACCCAGGCCTCGATCTGCAACTGAACCAGTTTTTTCTTTTCGATGGCGGCCAGCGCTAGCGCGATCACATCGGCCGGGGCCTTGCGAAAACGCCCTTTGCCGGCCCGGCGAAAGTAGTGTGGTGCGTCGAACAGCCGGAACAAGGTGCCCGCCTGTTGCTCCAGGGTGGCCTTGTCGCTGAAATACTCGCGCGCCAGGTCGGCAAAACCGAACTCCTCCTCCGGCGCAAACTCCCAGGCCAACTCGAGCTCGATGCTTTGGCTGATGGCCTGCGCGGCACTGACCAGCTGCGCCGGCGCGGGTTTGTCGAACTTCAGCAGCATGTTGGCGGCCTTGACCTTGATGCGTTTGCCACTGTCGAGCTCGACCTGCGATGAGGCGTCGGCCTCCGACAACACCCGGCCGGCCATGAATTTTCCGGCTTCTTCGAACAATAGGAACATGGGTCGGATTGTCCCAGCAAAAAGCCCCGCAGACCTTTCGGCGCGCGGGGCGGTGTGCAGCCGGATGGCCGGCGCGGGTCTACCGGCGAAACACCGTGAAGCTGCCCGCGTCAGGCAGCGTGCGCGTGCCACTGCCAATTCCAGTCAGGAAGTTCACCGTACCCGTCATCGTGGCGTTGTCGATGCTGGCCGAGAATGCGCCGGTCGCGGCATCGGTGGTGGTCACCGTACATGGCGACACGGCCACTTGGGTCACGGAGTCCCGGCAGGAAGCGGTTCCACTGGCACTGATCGTCACGACGACGCCGCCCGGATGGGCTGTGCCGGTGGTGTTCAGATCGTAGACGCCCTGGTAGGAGCCCGCTGTCAAGGCCAATGGCACGGCGGGGTCTTCCACCGGCATGCCGAGCTGCGTCAGCAAGGCAGTGCCCGCCGCAGTGTTGAGCCGGGCGTTGTTGAATGTGCCCAGCTTGCTCTGGAACCCGAAATAGACGACGCCATTACGTTCGACAAATAGCTGGTTGAACGTCAGCGGCGCCATCCGCGCGGGCAGGTTGTTGAACGTCATCACCCGGGCGTCGCCCAGTGTGGTGATGGTGTAGGAGCCTGTCCCGATTTCCACACAGTTACGTGAGCTACCGTTATTGAACCGCTGCTTGCAGGCGTAATAAGTGGTGGCGTTGGTACCGGTGCCCTTGAATGCCACACGAAAGCGGGTGTTGGTGGTGTAGAAGCCAGGCGCTGTGCCACTGCCTACCGGCGCCGTGCCCAGTGTTCCCAGTGACAGTGTGGCCGGACCCCAGGACTCATTGGTCGGGTCCGGGTTGGTGTACGTCACGTTCTGGTAGGAAAAACTTCCACCCGTAAAGACACACGGGTTGCCCGTCATGGCGGCGGCCATGTTTTCAAGCGTGGCGCTAGGCGTGCCGTTGCCGTTGAGTTCGGCAGAGTTGCACCCGGTTCCGGCTGCTTGCGTACTCGCCACTCCACCCGCCGTGATTGCCGGGCTGTACTGGCTGACCACCTCGGACACGCCAGGCGGATTGTCTTTACCCGCCGGCACATACTGAATCGCCGACGTCAAGGTCGTGGTGCTGCTATACCGGAGCTTGGAGCCGACCGGGAAAGTGGCGGCACCCAAGGCCGTGGAGGAATTGGCAATAGTGAAGTTGGTGTAGCCGGCCGCAATCACGCTGTCGTACACCTCTTTCATGGTCTTGCCGGCCACGTCAAAAATGGCACTGTTGTTCTTGCCGGTCTCGCGGTTGTCGCAATAGGTGTATGAACTATTGCCCTGCGCGTCGCGGACAGTCGAGGTGCCTTCGAAATTGAGCGGGCACGCCACCCAGGCACTGCCGTTCCAGTTCAGGTCGCTCTGGCGGCGCGGGTCGCTGCCAATACCCCACTTGGCCAGAACGCCAGTATTGGCGCGGTAGCGCCGGTCCACGTACTTGACGTTGTTGTTGGCATCGGGGGTGTTTTGCACTGCGGTTGCCGTGAAAAACCGTGCAAAGTAGTTCGAGGCATCTGTGTAGGTCAAGTTCGCAAGCGTCGTGCCGGCTGCGGGCGCCGTCACCGCTTCAGCTACCGGCGCGGCGATCTGGTTGTTGATCGCCACCTCGGTCGCAATGCCTGCTGGCTTCAATGCGGAAGTATCGGTGGCCAGTGTTGTCGCTGCAACCAGCAAGGCGGCTTCCCTGTCTTTTCCAGGTGCGGCGTTCTTCACAGCCGGGTCGGTGATCGCTGTCAGCAATCCGGGGATCCGCTCCAGCATCTTCTTGCGTGCGGCGCGGTCAATGTCGGCACGGGAGATGACCTTGCCGTCCGCCGCATTCTTGCCGATCTCGCTCTCGACGGCCTTGAACTGCTGCTGCGTCGTCACCACCAGCATGCGCGCCAATAGGGCCGGGTCGGTGCCGTCGGCCGGTGGAGTGGCGGCCAAGGTGTAGTCCGCAAACACCGACACACTGATTCCGGTCAGGCTCTTCACCGCCGCGCCGGCTTCGTCCGAACTGGAGCCGCTGCTGGTCATCACCTGGTGCACCAGTGTCGTGAGCGGGCTCACCACCGTCGGTTTGTCGGCCGGCGCCGTCATCACGAACGCAGTTGCGACGGGGCCACTGTCTGCGTCCACCGCATCGGTCCCCACGACGGCCAGAATGGAAAACTTGCCCACGTCCGCATTGGCCACGGCAAACGTGACTTTGCCCGCCACATCCGTCTTGCCCTGCGGCTCGTCAGCGTCACAAGCGCCATTGGCATTCTTGTCCAGGCAGACCACGGCGTTCTGGATCGCACCGTCGATCACGGTGGTGCTGAGGTCGGTGGTGGCGCTTTCTGCGCTACCGCCGCCCCCGCCGCAGCCGGTCAGTGTAAGCAGGGCGCCGCTGGCTAACGCCAGCGCCAGCCCCTTGAGTTGAAGTTGCATCGTGGTCTCCACAAAGTGGGTTAAGGGGTCACCAGTTTGGAGACGATTGCGCCAATGCGCATCAGCCATTGGTACTGGCTGAGGGCGTAGCCAGATGGCTCGAAGACTAGTCCATTTGGTCGGGCCGCAGGGCAGCCAGAGGCACACTACACCACAGTGCAGCTTAAACTCCATGCGCCGTTGCGCGGCATTCGCGTTGCCGTGAGCACACAACTGCCATCTGTCGTGCCGGTGCCCGCGTTGCCTGTGCTTGGTGGCAGCACCTGTGCTGTGACGATGCACCTATAGCGTCCACGCTTCCAGTCAAACTCAAAACGGTCATTCAATTTCAAATTGGCGACGCGTTCATTGGCAAAAGGCAGTGGCGCGTACAAGGCCGGGCAATGAATGGACTGAAACTTGACCGAGCGAACAGGATTGCCTTTGACGCCAAGACGTTGCACTTCAATATGAGCGTGGCACCCTACATGCGCATCACCGGAAACAAAAACCACATCGTTGATCTGCCGCTCACAAAGCAGCGCCAGTATGCGGTACAGGGACGCCGGGTAACCTTGCCACCCATCGTGGTACAGCGGGCACTCCAGGTTTGCCACTGTGCGGGGCAACAGCATGGAAGCTGTCGAGATGATCTTGAGTGCGGGTTTAGACCTTTGCACCCGCAACCACCTGGTCAACGCAACGGATTGTTTGCGTCCCAGAATCAGCGCCTGGTCCTGGTTTCGTTCATCCCGATGCTCCCTGCAGCTGCGCGAATCGGCGAAGAAAAGTTCCCAATTCGCGCCCTGAATGTTATCGCTCCAAGTCTGCCCGTTGGCGGCCCTAAACTCACCTACGAAACGCTGATATTTCCAGTAGGCTTTCAACCCTTCCTGGTACAACAAACCTTTACTGCCGGGTCGATAGGGCTCCCAGTTGTCGTTGATTTCATGGTCATCCAGCATCCTGTGCACGGGAATGCGGCTCCTGATGCTTTTGAGTGGTTCGATCTCTTGCAATGCTTCATAGGGCCGTCCAAAGCGGTCATCTTTGACCGTAGGGT
>JAYVRP010000826.1:0-4089 GCA_043776215.1 Rhodoferax sp.
GCGCCGCGACGCGCCACGGGTCCAGCTGCGCTACACGGCGGTGATCGGCCTGCTGCTGCCACCGCCGCCGGCCATCGGCAGCATCGCGGTGCGGCAGAACCTCGCGGCGCAACTCGAAGCAGTGGCGGCAGAAGTGGCCCGGCGCCAACAGCCGCGCCATTGACCTCTTCGGCCGGATCGTCCTGGGCGGTGACGAAGATCACCGGTATCGTGCGCAGGCCCGAGATCGGCGGGCGCAGGCGAAAGACTCTCAAATTCTCAATCCCTCCAACCTCAGGCCCTGGAGTCGAACTGCAGGATGGCCTGCGCAATACTGTCGAGCGGCAGGATATGGTCCACCGCCTGCAGCTTGATGGCCTCCTTGGGCATACCAAACACCATACAGGTCTCCTCGTTCTGCGCAATGGTGCGCGCGCCACCGTCATGCAACATCTTCATGCCGCGCGCGCCATCGTCGCCCATGCCGGTCATGATGATGCCCAGCACATCGCGCCCGGCGCATTCTGCGGCAGAGCGGAACAACACATCGACCGACGGTTTGTGCCGGTTGACAGGCGGGCCGTCGGCCACGGTCACGAAATATTGCCCGGCCGCCTTGCGGATCTGCATGTGCCGGCCTCCGGGGGCGATCAGGGCCACACCACGCTCCAGGCGGTCACCGTCCCTGGCTTCGCGCACCTGGATCGCACACAAGCCGTGAGGCGGTCCGCGTACATGGCAGTGAATTTTTCGGGCATGTGCTGGGTGATCGCGATGCCGGGCGCATCGGCCGGCATGGCCGTCAGAACCACCTCCAGCGCCTGCGTGCCCCCGGTGGAACTGCCGATCACGACCGGCTTGTTGACCGCGAACGCATGGACCACACTACCCGCCACTGGTGGTCTCGTGATCGGGCGTGTGGCACTGGCGACGGCCAGTGCGGCTGGCCGTGTCGCCACCAGCCCCATCTGGCGTGGCCGGGCGCGCCCCGCCGACTTCAGGGTCTGGATCATCTCGCGCCTGGACTCCTCCAGGAATTGCTTCAGCCCGAGCTTTGGTTTGGCGATCACGGCCACCGCGCCGGCAGCCATGGCTTCCAGCGCGACCCTGCTGCCTTCGGTGCTCAAGGTCGAGCAGATCACGGTGGGAATGGGATCCTCGGCCATGATCTGGCGCAGGAAAGTGAGGCCATCCATCCCGGGCATCTCGATGTCGAGCAGCAAGACGTCCGGCCGGTTCTTGCGGATGAAGTCCCTGGCGATCAGGGGGTTGGGTGCACTGCCCATCAATTCCACGTCCGCTGAACCGGTGAGCAGATGGGCAATTGTCTGCCGCACCACCGCCGAATCGTCCACCACATACACCTTGATAGCAGCCATGCCGGTTATCGACCCAGTACAGGGTGCCATTGCGCGCACGGTTGCAGACCTGTCCGCGCCAGGGTGTTCCATTTTTTAGCAGCCGCCACATGGAAGCCCAGAACGCCTTGGGCTGAATCCCCGAGTTCACGATCTGGTGCGTGTGGCCGATCAGCTCGTCGCGGGCATAACCGCTGATGGTGCAAAAGGCGTCGTTGACCGACAGGATGCGCCCTTCGCCATCGGTCTCCGAGATGATGGCGTGCAGGTTCAGCGCGTCCAGCACCGCCCGGCTGTCGCGCAACGCTGCTTCGAGCTGCAGTTGCGCGCGCCGGTGCAGCGAGATGTCGGTGCTGATTTCCATGAAGCCTGTCAAGACACCCTGCGTGTCGCGCAGGGGCTGTACCTCGGTATCCACCCAGTACTCGAGGCCGTCCCGGGAGCGGTGGAGAATCTCGACCCGGCACGGCAGGGCGGTTTCAGCCGACGCAGGCCAGTTGCCCGAGAAGTTCGCCGGCGCCAAAAGGGTTGTCCGGGACATTCATCTCCGGCGGCTTTCCCGGGCCCGCACCCACGTCGCGCGCCGATCGCACGAACCCGGCCAGTTGCTGCTGCGCATCCCGGATCGGGCTGGTCGTCATGGCGGTGAAAAAGGTGGACCCATCGCGGCGCACGTGCCCCACCTCCGCCATCACCGGGTTGCCCGCCTCCAGCACACGCAGGTCGACTTCGCCGCCATAGCGCAATTGCTCCGCCGTGTGGAAAAGCCCCAGGTGCTTGCCAACAATCGAGTCGGGGGAGCGACAGTGCATCCGCGCCCAGGACGGGTCGGCAAGCAATACATGCCCCGTGAGGTCAAAGGTGGCAGTGGCAACTGCGGCCAGGCCAATGCTTGCGGCCAGGTCGGGCGCACCAGGGGCGCACCAGTCAGGCCGTGCGCCAACGGGACCGGATTCGACGACTGCATTCATCTTGTCAAGCGGAGTGGAGGGGGGTGAGTGAGCACATGTTCTGATGCCCACTTTACGGTCACAACACCGGCAAGACCATCGGGCCAATACCTGAATCGGCCGGGGAAAACACCTGACTCCGGGCAGGCGGCTTCGACAGGCTCGGGGCAGGCTTCGACAGGCTCCCTTCGACAAGCTCAGGGCAGGCGGCCCTTCGACAGGCTCAGGACAGGCTTCGACAAGCTCCCTTCGACAAGCTCAGGGCAGGCGGCTTCGACAAGCTCAGCCCGAACGGTGTAATGAATTGCGAAAAGATCAATATCGTCCACGCTGTTCACGCAAGGCCGTTCGCCCTGAGCTTGTCGAAGGGCGCCGCGCGGCCCTTCGACAGGCTCAGGACAGGCCCTTCGACAAGTTCGGCACGAACGGAAAACGGACGATATGAACAGTAGCGTGCCTAGCGCAGGCGCACTTGCAGGCTGGCCAGCAGCGGCATGCTGAACCGGGCCGCCCAGTGCTCGCCGGGCGCGACCGGCCAGGCATCGGTCCAGGTGCCGGTGGTGACCACATCGCCTTGCACCAGGTCGGGTGCACCGGGGCACTGGCGCAAGGTCTGCAGAAAGTGGTGCAGGGCGCGCAGCGGGCTGTCGAGCACGTTGGCACCGATGCCGCGCTCCACTACCTCTCCGTCCCTGGTCAATGCGACCGTGGCCTGGGCGAGTAGCTGGTCGAGTTCGGCGGCATTGGAGGACAACTCACCCACGGGGATCCTGCGCCCAACCACCAGGTGCGCGTGCAACGCCCCGTCGGCCACCGTGTCGGCGATGGTGAATTTCCATTCGGGCAGGTGCGACTGGACCACTTCGAAGCCTGGCGCGACCCAGTCGATGGCTTGCCACAGATCCTGCAGCGAAGCATTGCGGGCCGGCGTGGCACGCATGCCGAACACAGTTTCCGGCTCCAGGCGCGGCTGGCAGGTTCCCTCGAGCGGCAGTTCTGTCGAGCCTTCGCAGAACGTCAGGGTGGTGTTCCAGACCGTGCCCCAGATCGGCGCAAACACGTTGTAACGGGGCCAGATGCTGCGGTTCGTGAAGCCGACCTTGAAGCCACGCGGGATCTCACCGCGGTCGATACGCAACTGCCGGACGGCCAGCTGGTGTTGGTACGCCAACGGTACGTCGAGCGCAGGGCCGGGGCGTGCGTCAGGCGCCCACATGCGGGCGTTGTCGTAGTGGTCCAGCAGGTCTTTGGGTGTCATGGTGTGGAATCGGTGTTTGCGGGTTATTGGGTAAGTGGTGGCGGGCGCTGGGGCGCCGTTCCGGGTCAGTCTATTGAGGTTTTCGGAATTCGCGACACCCACCAAACCGTTCGTCCTGAGCCTGTCGAAGGGCTGCAGGCTTCGACAGGCTCAGCCCAAACGGTGTAATGAATTGCGAAAAGATCAATAACGCGCGCCACCAAGGCCGTGCAAGGTGCTTATTCCTGTTGCCAGCCCGGTGCTGGCGTACTGGCCGCGCTCCCAAATTGCGCCAGGGCAATGTGGCCGGGCCACGCGGCTGGCAGAATCAGTGTCTGGCATCCAAACGAGGGCTATACATGTCCAACAGTGACTCCATCGCGTCGAAACCGCGCAGTATCTGGCTGCGCGGATTGCAGATGCTCTTGATGGCCCTGGCGTTTCAGCTCTCGGCCACGTTGCTCGGGCTCACTGCGTTTGTGCAGTTCCTGTTCGTGCTGCTGGGCGACGGGCCGAATGCCCGCTTGCGTGATCTCGGCCAGGGCCTGGGCCGGTACCTGCGGCA
>JAYVRP010000827.1:0-4086 GCA_043776215.1 Rhodoferax sp.
CGATGGCCAATGAAGTGTTCAAGACAGCGGCCGGCATCGAGCTGGAGCCGGTTCTGTACAAAGGCGCTCCGCCGGTGATTCCCGACCTGATCAACGGCATGTTGTCCATGACCATCCTTCCCTCCAGCGTGGCCTATCCGCAAATCAAGGGTGGCAAGCTGCGCGCTCTGGCCAACATCAACAGCCACCGCTCCAGCCAGCTGCCCGACGTGCCCACAATCGCCGAAGCGGGGTATCCCGAAGTCACGGCCCTGTCGTGGTACGGCTTCCACGTGCCGGCGGGCACACCACCGGACGTGATCCGCAAGCTTGAGGCCGCCATGCAGGCCGCCACCGGCACGGCGGAGGTCAAGGAGCGGCTGGTCAATGCCGGCGGTGAAGAAGCGTTCCTCAACCAGGCCGACTTCGCGAGCTTCCTGAAGGTGGACACCCAGCGCTGGGAAAAAGTCGCCAGGTCGATCAAGAAGTAAAGAAGAAGCAAACCATCCGCTCCAGGAGCCCGTGCCATGAGCCTCACCCGACCCGCCGCTGAATTCGCCGCGCTGATTGCCAAGACGCGCGATTTCATTACCGACGAAGTCCTGCCGCGCGAAGACCTGAGCGTGGCGCACGATGTTGCGGCCATCGACAAGGTGACGACCGAATTGCGCGCGCGTGCCACCGATCTGGGCCTGGGCTCTCCGCGCCTGGCCGTGGCAGACGGCGGACTGGGACTGTCGTGGGAAGAGTGTTGCGCCTACCTGGAAGAAGCCGGGCGCAGCTACCTCGGCCCGGCTGCCTTGCAATGTGCCGCGCCAGGCCAGCCCGATATCGCCGCGCTCGACCAGCTTGCCAGCCCGGCGCAGCGCCTGCGTTACCTGGAGCCCTTGACCCGCGGCAGCATGCGCTCCTGCTTTGCGATGACCGAGCCGCCACCGGGCGTGGGCTCGGACCCGCGCATGCTCTCCACCCGCGCCCACAAGGATGGCATGGGCTGGATCATCGAAGGCCACAAGTGGTTCGCCAGCAACGGCGCACGGGCCGATGTGGCCATCCTCGTGGCGCGCAGCGATGCGGGCCCGTCCTGCTTCCTGGTGGACACCGCCAACCCGGGGTTCCAGGTGGTGCGCAACGTGCCCACCATGGAGCCCTTCGGGCACGGTGGGCATGCCGAGATCCGGCTCGTGAACTGCCGTGTCGGGCCCGAAGCTCTGCTGGGCGAGGAAGGCCGCGGGCTCGACTACGCGCAACTGCGTCTGGAGGGTGCACGCCTGTTCCATTGCATGCGTTTCATCGGCCTGGCCTCGCGCGCGATGGGGGTGGCGCAAGACTATGCCGCACAGCGTGAATCCCACGGCGCCCGACTGGCAGAGCACCAGATGGTGCAGGCCATGGTGGCCAACGCGCACATCGAGTTGTATGCGGCGCGACTCATGACGCTCGACACGGCGCGCCGGCTCGATCGTGGCGAATCGATCCGCCACGAGTCCTCGATGGCCAAGGTGTTCGTGGCGGAAGCCGTCAACCGTGTGGCTGATTCGGCGGTGCAGATCACCGGCGCGCTGGGCATTTCCGAAGACGCTCCGTTGTCGATGATCCTGCGCACCCTGCGGCCGTTTCGCATTTACGATGGGGCCTCCGAAGTGCACCGCTCCGCCATCGCGAAACGTGCCTTCAAACACCGTTTGCGCGCCTGACCCGTTTCACCCGACCCGAGAACGCCATGCCCGACGCACCTGCGCTGCCCGACTTTCGCCAACAGATCCGCGACTTTGTCCGGGCCCGCTTGCCTCCCGATGTGAACGCCACGATGCGCCAGGGCCAGCAAGTGCCGCGTGATCGCATGGTGGCCTGGCAGGAAATTCTGGCCGAAGCCGGCTACCTGGTTCCGCACTGGCCGGAGACCTGGGGCGGCCGCGGCTGGAGCGTGCAGCAGCAGATGGTGTTCGACGAAGTAATGGCCACCCACGGGGCCCCGGAGCTCAACTCCGTGACCTTCGACATGATCGGCCCGGTGCTCATACGTTATGGCAACGATGCGCAACGCGCACAGTTCCTGCCGGCCATCGCGTCGGGGCGGCAGTGGTGGTGCCAAGGTTACTCCGAGCCCAACGCGGGCTCGGACCTGGCGTCGTTGTCCACGCGCGCCACGCTGCAAGGTGAGCATTACGTCGTCAACGGCTCCAAGATCTGGACCTCTGGCGCCCAGCATGCCGACTGGATCTTCTGCCTGGTGCGCACCGACACCGAGGCGCGCGCTCAGCAGGGCATCACGTTCCTGCTGATCAACATGAATACACCGGGCATCACCGTGCGGCCGATCGTGGGAATCCACGGCTGGTCGGTGTTCAACGAGGTGTTCTTTGACAACGTCGCAGTGCCGGTCTGGAACCGGGTGGGCGAGGAAAACCAGGGCTGGACCATCGCCAAGTCGCTGCTGGAGTTCGAGCGCCTCAAGCTGGCGCGCATCGGCGAAAACAAGCGCCGGCGGGCGCGTGTGCTCGAAGTCGCAATGGGCCGCCAGGAGGCGGGTCAGCCACTGGCCGAACGGCCCTGGTTCCGCCGTCGCTTCGCGGAGCTCGACACCCGGCTGCTGGCGCTGGAGGCCAATGCGGCGCGATTCATCGCACGCGCCAAGGCCGGCAAGCCGGTGGGGGCGGAAGTCTCCATGCTCAAGCTGCGTGGCAGCCGCCTGATCCAGATGTGGGAAGACCTGACGGTGGACGCGCTGGGCATGGACGCACTGTCGGTGTCCACCACCGCCTCCGCGCGGCGCTTTCTGTCGCGCGGCTACACCATTGCCGGCGGCTCGAGCGAGATCCAGCACAACATCCTGGCAAAACAGGTGCTTGGATTATGAGCGCCGCACGGCCGCCCGAAGGCGCTCGACACCGCAGCCCGCAGGGCGAAGGTGCTCCAATTTGCGCCGCACGGCCGCCCGAAGGTGCTCCAGTGAGCGCCGCCCGTAACACAAAGGCGCTCCAATGAACGGCACCGCCACAGACATGAACACCGAAGACACGCGACAGATGCTGGCCGACAGCGCACGCACCTACGTGGCCCGCGCCTACGGCGACACCGTGCGAGCCGCGTCACTCGCGCACCCGCAGGCTTGCGATCCGCGGCGCTGGCGGGAGTTCGCCGACATGGGCTGGCTCGCACTGCCGCTGCCCGAAGCGCACGGCGGCCTGGGAGGCGGCATGGCCGACATCTGCGTGGTGGCCGAGGAACTGGGCATGGGCCTGGTGGTGGAGCCCTTTGTCGCCTGCGCAGTGACGGGCGGTATGCTGCTGCACGACGTGGCGCCCGGGTCCGTGCGCGAGGCATGGTTGCCGGGCATCGCGCAAGGCCGCTTGCGCGTGGCCTTTGCGCCCTGGGAGCCTGGCGCAGGTTTTGACCATGAGGCGATCTCGACGATAGCCACCCGGGACGGCAGCAATTTCCGGCTGCAAGGCGACAAATCGCTGGTACCCGGCGGTGCCGGAGCTGATGCCTTCCTGCTGGCAGCGCGGATCGGTGACAGTGGCGACCTCGGCCTGTTCCTGGTGCCCGATGCTGCACCCGGCCTCAGCATCACGCCGCACGTGCTGTACGACGGCCAGCATGCGGTTCAGTTGCAGTTGCGCCAGGCCCAGGTGGGCGATGCCCTGTTGGCCGGACCGACCGTCGAAATTCTGCCCCGGTTGGAACTGGCCCTGCAGCGCGGCACCATCGCGCATTGCGCCGAAACCGTAGGCACGATGCAGCGCGCGTTCGACATCACGCTGGACTACCTCAAGACACGCAAACAGTTCGGCCGTGTGATCACCGCCAACCAGGTGGTGCAACACCGCCTGGTCGATCTGTACGTGGAGATCGAGGAAGCCCGCGCGCTGACGCACAGCGCGGCCGGCGGACTGGACGACACGTTCTCGGGCGATGCCGCCCAACGGCGCCGCATCTGCGCCGCCGCCCGCGCCTGTGTGGTCCAGACCGCGCAACACGTGTGGGAGGAAAGCGTGCAACTGCACGGCGCGATCGGCATGACGCAGGAGTACGTGCTGGGCCAGTTCGTCAAGCGCCTGGCGCTGGCCTGCACCTTGTACGGCGGCCTGGAGATGCACCTGG
>JAYVRP010000828.1:0-4084 GCA_043776215.1 Rhodoferax sp.
CGTGCGGGAGCAGGTGGGCATGGCCGATGTCTCCACCCTGGGCAAGATCGACGTGCAGGGCCCGGACGCGGCCGAATTCCTGAACCGCGTCTACGTGAACGGTTTCGCCAAGCTGCCGGTGGGCAAGGCACGTTATGGTTTCATGTTGCGCGAAGACGGTATCGTGATGGACGACGGCACCACCAGTCGCCTCAGCGAGACCGAATTCTTCATGACCACCACCACCGCGCAGGCGGCCAAGGTGATGAGCCATCTGGAGTTCCTGTTGCAGGTGGTGTGGCCCGAATTGCGCGTGACCGTGGCGTCGATCTCCGACCAGTGGGCCGCGATGAGTATTGCCGGCCCGAAGTCACGCGATGTGCTCAAGGCCGCTTTTCCCCAGGTCGACTTCAGCACCGAGGCCATTCCGCACATGGGTGTGCTCGATACCGACCTCCGTGGCGAACTGGCGGGCGTGCGGGTACGCATCATCCGCCTCACTTTCTCGGGCGAACTCGCCTACGAGGTGTACGCGCCCACGCACTTCGGCCGGTGCATCTGGGACCACCTGCTGGAGGCGGGCAAGCCCTGGAACCTGCGGCCCTACGGCCTCGAGGCGCTGGGTTCGCTGCGTATCGAAAAAGGCCACGTAGTTGGCTCCGAGATGGATGGGCGCACCACGCTCGACGACCTGGGCATGGGCAAGATGGCCAGCAAACTTAAACCCTTCTGGGGTGACGCCTTGCGCCACAGCGAGAACCTGGTTCGCGGTGACCGGCCCACTCTCGTCGGGCTGGAACCCGCAGAAGATGGCGCCGCGCCCTCCAATGGCGCCATTCTGTTTTTTGCCGACGATGCCATCCAGGGCCACGGTCGTGGCCACATCACATCGACCGCCTACAGCAAGTCGGTCGGCAAGTCGATCGGGTTGGGGCTGCTCGAAGGTGGTTTGAGCCGTGTGGGGCAAGTGGTCATTGCCGCCTCGCCGGTGCAGGGGCGCCAGTACCGGCTGAAGGTGGTGGATCCGTGTTTCCTGGATACCGAAGGAAAGTTGTACCGTGTCTGACAGGACTGCCACCCCCACCGCGGCTGCGCCACGCAGCCCGTTCGAAGGCCATGTACTGGCCGAGCGCTCCAATAGGGCCGGACATATCGGCGTGCGCCTGAATGCGCAGACACTTGCCAGCGTCACGCAGGCCAGCACCTGGGTCTCCGGCGTGGCGGCGTTCGAGCAGGCCCTTGCCAGCGCTTGGGGGCAGAGTGCGCCCGCAAGCACCGGCCAGACCTTGCGCTCGGCGCGGGGGCTGGTGGTGCGCACCGGCCCTGAAGAGGTGTTGATCGTCGGGGATGAGGCGACCGACAACACGGCCTGGCTGCGCGGGCATGTGGCGGCCGACGTCGGCTCGGTCACCGATTTGAGCCATGCCCGGTGCCGCATCCGCATCCGCGGGGACCAATGCCGCGACACGCTGGGCAAGCTGTTCCCCATCGATCTGCGCGAACCGGCGTTTCCCCTTGGGCAGGCCCGGCTCACCGGGCACCATCACGTGCCTTGTCTGATCCATCGGCTGGGTACCGATGAGTTCGACATGTATGTGTTCAGCACCTATGCGCATGACCAGCTGTCCACCGTGATGGATGCGGCGCTGGAGTATGGTGTGGCGCTGCAGACCCCGTGGAGCAGTGGGACTACGTCTTAGTCGTGGCCGGTTCGGTGGGCGGCGTGCTCACGAACCGGCTGTCCGCGCGCCCTGAGCTCAAGGTCTTGTTGCTCGAAGCCGTTTGCAGTGACCGGCGGCGTTTGGAGGTCCGGGTGCCGATCGGGTACGCCCGCACCTTTCGGATGCCGCGTTGCTGGACGATCGTTGCGCTTGAGTGCGTTCATGGGAGTCGCTTCATGCTGCGCACTCCGCTGCTGAGCACCTTCAGGCGGGCGGGAGGTGCTCACGCAGCCTCAACCTCCACCAGGCAGTCATAGAACGTCGGTGCGCGCCCCAGGTCGGTCAGTTGCTGGCTGGTGAGCTGGTTCAAGTTCTTGCCGTCCAGCCCCATCTTGCGCCACCAGACGCCCAGCCCGTTGACGACGCCGGGGCGTGCGCGTTGGGAAATTTGCATGCGGCATCGGTAGTCGCCGCGAGCGTTGAAGACCCGCACAACCGAACCCGAGACCAGGCTGCGGACACCCGCGTCTGCGGCGCTCATCTCCAGCAGCGGTTCGCCTTCGATATCGCGCAGACTCTTCACATTCACGAACGTCGAGTTCAAGAAGTTACGTGCCGGTGGCGAGATCATGGCCAGCGGGAAACGCTCCGAGCTGCCGACGGATTCATAATTGGGAATGTGGTCCGGCAGGCCGTCGAGTCCCAGGGCCGCCAGGCGCGCGCTGAAGAATTCGCATTTGCCCGACGGCGTGGGGAACCCGCCGTGGGCAAACGGGGCGTCGGGCAGCGCGAGGGTGGCAAACCCCTTGGCCAGCAGTTCCCCGAAATCCACGGAGTTGCCATACGCCGCGCGGCAGAGGCTTTCATCGTCTTGCCCAAAACAGGGTTCCGTGAACCCCATACGCGCTGCCAGTTCACGGAAGATCTGGGTGTTGGGCTTGGCCTGACCCACGGGGGCGATGGCCGGGCGGTTGAGCAGCACATCGGTGTGGCCGTAACTCACGTGGATGTCCCAGTGTTCGAGCTGGGTCGTGGCCGGCAGGATGTAGTCCGCGTAGTCGGCGGTGTCGGTCTGGAAATGCTCCAGCACGACGGTGA
Organism: Rhodoferax sp.; assembly: GCA_043776215.1. Classification (GTDB taxonomy): domain Bacteria; phylum Pseudomonadota; class Gammaproteobacteria; order Burkholderiales; family Burkholderiaceae_C; genus CAISIP01. Next base: position 2,739 of record JAYVRP010000828.1, read on the forward strand.
ACAGGTCTTCTCGCTGGAAGCCTTGCACCACCTTGCCCGAGTCCGGGGCGACCGCCACCGGGTTGCTGTTGTAGACGATCAGGGCTTCGATGGCGGGCCCGAAGGCATCCGACGCGGGCCGAAGCAGATCGTCACCGATGGTGTTCATGTTGATGGTGCGCGGGCTCCGTCCGGCGCGCAGGTCGGGGCGTTCCAACACCTCACGCTGCACCGGGAACTGGCCCGAGGACGACAACAACAAACCTCCCGCGCGCTGGCGCCACGCGCCAGTCAGGGCCGGCAGGCACGCAATCACACGCACGGCATTGCCGCCGCCGCGCACGCGCTGCATGCCGTAGTTCAGGCGGATGGCGGCCGGGCTTCCGTCGGCCACGCACTGGCCATAGTCGCGGGCCAGATCGCGCACTTGCTGCACGTCGATGCCGCACACCTTTGCCACGCGTTCTGGAGGCCACTCCAGTGCACGCTGACGCAAGGCCTCCCAACCCAGTGTGTACTGCGCGATGTAGTCGTGGTCGAGCCAGTCGTGGGTGATCAGTTCGTGCATCAGACCGAAGGCCAAGGCCGCATCCGTGCCAGGCAGCAGTGCGATGTGGGTGTGGCATTTGTCGGCTGTCTCCGAACGCCGCGGGTCGATGCAGATCAGCCGGGCACCGTCGCGCTTGGCTTGCTGGGCATGGCGCCAGAAATGCAGGTTGCTGGTGATCGAGTTGCTGCCCCATATGAGAATCAGCCTGGCCTTTGCGAAGAACTCCACCCGCATGCCCACTTTGCCGCCCAGCGTTTGTGTGAGGCCCTCGCCGCCGGCGCTGGAGCAGATGGTACGGTCGAGAAGGGAGGCCCCCAGCCGGTTGAAGAAGCGGGCCGCGATGCTTTCGCCCTGCACCAGGCCCATGGTGCCGGCGTAACTGTAGGGAAGGATGGCCTGCGCTGCGTCCGGCCCACGTGCGGTGATGGCCATGAGCCGCTGGGCAATGTCGGTCAACGCGAGGTCCCAGCCCACCGGCTCGAACTGGCCAGATCCTTTGGGGCCGCTGCGCCGAAGCGGTTGCACGATGCGCTCCGGGTGGTAGGTGCGTTGTGTGTAGCGCGAGACCTTGGTGCACAAGGCGCCGTCGGTGTGCGGATGCGCGGGGTTGCCCTGCACCTTGGTGGCGATACCGTCCTGGACTGTGGTCACGAACGCACAGGTATCGGGGCAGTCGTGCGGGCACGCGCCCAGGACGTGGGTGGTGGTGGTCGGCATGCGGTGGGGTCCTCCGGGTTGTGCCTGCATATCGACGGCGGTACGCCCGGCCCAGAATTCCCCCCAAAGGCGCGGGTACCGGCTTGGGAATAGACTGGGG
>JAYVRP010000829.1:0-4083 GCA_043776215.1 Rhodoferax sp.
GATCATCTGGATCCGGTGCCCGGCCTGCGCCGCATCGGCAAACCGGATGTCGCCGGACGTGGGCGCATCCAGCCCGGCAATGATGCGCGCCAGCGTGGACTTGCCGCAACCCGATTCACCCACCAGGCTGAAGGTTTCGCCACGCCGGATGCGGAAATCGACGCCGTCCACCGCCTTGACCGAACGCGGCGGCCCACCGAGCTTGCCGCGCAACAGGCCTCGGCCGACCGGAAAGTGGCGCGAGATGGCGTTGACGTCGAGGGCGATGCTCATCGGGCAACCTCCGTGTTGCGCACTGCGGTGCGAGCTTGCTTGGGGCGGCCCGGCGCGGCGCTCATGCCATTTCCTTCTTCATCATCGGCAACCAGCAGGCGACATGCCGCGTGCCATGGGCCTCGACCGCCGGGCTCTGCGCGCGGCACTGGTCGTTGGCATCGGGGCAGCGTGGGTGAAAGGCGCAACCACTGGGTCGCGCGTTGAGGCGCGGCATGGCACCGTCGATCTGGGCCAGCGGCCCGGTGACGCGCGCCAGCGAGGGGATGGCGCCCATCAGACCCCGTGTGTAGGGGTGTACCGGTGCACTGATCACATCCTCCACCGCGCCGACCTCGACGATACGCCCGGCATACATCACCGCCACGCGGTCGGCGGTCTCGGCGATCACGCCCATGTCGTGGGTCACCAGCAGCATGGCCGTACCATGCTCACGGCACAACTTCTTGAGCAGTTGCAACACCTGCGCCTGGATCGACACATCGAGCGCCGTGGTGGGTTCGTCGGCCACGATGAGCCTGGGTTCGGCGCACAGGGCCAGCGCGATCACGATGCGTTGGCGCATGCCGCCCGAGAACTGGTGCGGATAGGCATTGAAGCGTGCTTCCGGTGCCGGAATGCCGACCGCGCGCATCAGGCCGAGTGCGCGCTGTACGGCTTCTTCCTGGCTGACCGGCAAGTGTGTGCGGATGGTCTCGACGATCTGGTCGCCGATCTGCAGCAGCGGGTTCAGGCTCATCAGCGGGTCCTGGAACACGGCGCCGATTTCCTTGCCGCGGATGCGCCGCATCTCGCGTTGCGACAGGGTGTCGATGCGTTGCTTTCCGAGCCAGATTTCGCCGCCGGCCACGCGCCCGGGCGGGTCGAGCAGGCCCAGGATGGCCATGCCCGTGAGCGATTTGCCGGCGCCGGACTCGCCCACGAAGCCGAGGATCTCGCCGGGGGCGATCTCGAAGGAGATGTCGTCCAGCGCCAGCAGGAGGCCGCGGCGGGTGGGGATTTCCACGCGCAGGCCCTGGACGCGCAGCAGAGGTGTGGTCGTCGTCATGGCAGCATCACTTGAGCTTGGGGTTGAAGACGTCGCGCAGCCAGTCGCCGAGCAGATTGATGGCCAGCACCAGCACCACCAGCACCACGCCGGGCATCACGGTGACCCACCATTCACCGGAAAACAGCACCTCGTTGCCGATCCGGATCAGGGTGCCCAGCGAGGGCGATGTGGGGGGTACGCCCAGCCCGAGGAAGCTCAGTGTGGCCTCGGTCAGGATGCCCAGTCCCAGCGACAAGGTGGCGATCACCAGCACCGGGCCCAGCACGTTGGGCAGCACGTGCTTGAACAGAATGCGCATCGGGCCCATGCCGATCAGGCGCGCCGCGTGCACGTAGTCTTTCGACTTTTCGACCAGCGTGGCGCCGCGCACCGTGCGCGCGTATTGCACCCAGGTCGAGATCCCGATGGCGAAGATCACCACGAACAAGGCGATCTGCTCATGTACGGAACGCGGCAGCAAAGCGCGTGACAGACCATCGATCAGCAAGGCCACCAGGATGGTCGGAAAACTCAGCTGCATGTCGGCCAGGCGCATGATCAGGTTGTCGGTGCGCCCGCCAGCGTAACCGCTAACCAGGCCGAGCGTCACGCCGACCACGAGTGCAAACAGCGTGGCGCAAAAACTCACCAGCAGTGAAATGCGCAGGCCGTACATCAGCACCGACATCAGGTCGCGGCCCTGACCGTCTGTGCCCAGCGGGAAGCGCAGTTGGCCGCCCTCCAGCCAGGCGGGTGGCAGGCGCGCGTTCATGAGCTCCAGCGCCGCCGGGTCGAACGGATTTTGCGGCGCCAGCCAGGGCGCCAGCGCCGCGACCAGCACGAACAATAGCAGCACCACCGCCGAGACCATGGCCGTGGGCGAGCGCTTGAAGCTGAAGACGAAGTCGCTGTCCAGGAAGCGGCTCCAGGTGGACGGCGGAGCCACGGCAGGTGCGCTTGCCACATGTGTGGTATTCGTCATGCCAGTCTCACGCGGGGGTCTACCCAGAAATACAGCAGGTCGACCACCGTGTTGATCGACACGAAAAGCAGGGCAATCAACATCAGGTAGGCGGCAATAACCGGGATGTCACTGAAAGTGATGGCCTGGATGATCAGCAGGCCCAGGCCCGGCCACTGGAACACGGTCTCGGTGATGATGGAAAACGCGATCAACGACCCGAGTTGCAGCCCGGCCACGGTGATGACCGGGATCAACGTGTTCTTGAGCGCATGGTGGAAGTGGATTGATCGGTCCACGATGCCGCGGGCGCGTGCGAACTTGATGTAGTCGGTGCGCAGCACCTCCATCATCTCGGAGCGCACCAGGCGCATGAACAGGGTGAGCTGGAACAGGGCCAGGGTAATGGACGGCATGACCAGCGACTTCCACCCCGAAACTGTCAGCAGCCCGGTGCTCCAGTTGCCGAAACGCACCACGTCGCCGCGTCCGTAAGCCGGCAGCCAGTGCAGTTCAACCGAGAAGATCAGGATCAGGATGATGCCGGTCAGGAAGGACGGGATCGACACCCCCACCAGAGACACGACCTGCATGGTCTGGGCCAGCCAGGAGTCGCGCTTGATGCCTGCATACACACCCATGGGGATACCCACACCCAAGGCAAGGACGGCAGCGCACAGGCTCAGCTCCAGCGTCGCGGGAACCCGCGCCAGCAGCACCTGGCCCACGGGCTCCAGGTTGCGGTACGAGATGCCGAACTCGCCGCGCGCGGCCAGGCCGACGTACTTGAAGAACCGCAACACCAGCGGCTGATCCAGGCCGAGCGAGGTCCGCATGGCCTGTTTCTGCGCTACGGTGGCGGTTTCACCCAGCAGGTTGTTGACCGGGTCGCCGATATAGCTGAACAGCAGGAAGGAGATGAACGACACGCCGATCATCACCAACAGGCCATTCCACAGGCGGGTGGAGAGGAAACGCAACATGGGAGGGACCCTGGGTTACTGGTCGCTGAAGGGGATGACGCCAGCGCCGTTCGGGAAGGGGCTGCGCATAGTGGTTTTCGGGAATTGCGATGACGACAAGCTCAGGGCAGGCGGCTCCGACAGGCTCTGGCCCGAACGGTGGTGTGGTTATTGCAAAGACCTTCAGGGTGCCGTCACCAGCCACAAACGCAGCTGGTTGTCGGGCGACTGTTTCAGGTCTGCACCCTTGCGTGCGGCCCAGGTGATGGGTTGCTGGTGCAGCGGAATGTAGGCCACGTCATTGCGGATGATGCTGGTGGCGTCGGCGATGAACGCATTGCGCCGGCCGGTGTCGAGTTCGGCGGCGATCTTGGGCAGCAGCGCGTCGATGGCCGGGTTCGAGTAACCACCGGCGTTCAGGCCACCCTCGGTCTTGGTGCGGGTGGCGGCGACATCGGACAGCAGCGCGTAGGAGTCGGCCATCGGCAAACCGGCGTGCCCGATCATGTACAGCGAGATGTCCTGGGCGTTCAGGCGCACGTTCCATTTGGCGACCGGCTCGATCTGCGGTGTGATCTTGACACCCACCCGACCCAGCATGGAGATGATGGCCAGGCAGATCTGCTCGTCATACACATAACGGTTGTTCGGGCATTGCATGCCGACCGTGAAGCCGTTCGGGTATCCGGCTTCGGCCAGCAACTTTTTCGAGGCTTCGGCGTCGAATGGCAGCAGGCGTGTGTTGAGGGCCTTCGGTGCCCCGTTGAGTTGCGGAGCCAACACGATGCCGGCCGGCCACGAGACGCCACGCATCACCGAGCGCTTGATGCCCTCCACGTCGATGGCCTGGTACAGCG
>JAYVRP010000830.1:0-4077 GCA_043776215.1 Rhodoferax sp.
GGCGTGTAGCCGGCGCCGAGCCCCTTGGCGAGGGTCACGATGTCGGGGCCCGCACCGGGCCAGTGGTGTGCCGCCAGGAACGCGCCGGTGCGACCGGCGCCGCTCATCACCTCGTCGAAAATCAGCAACACACCATACCGGCTGCAGATGTCGCGCACCCGGGTGTAGTAGGCATCAGGCGCCACCAGTGCGCCGGTGGCCAGGCCGCCGACCGGCTCCAGGATGAACGCCAGCACGGTCTCGGGGCCTTCGCGCAGGATGGTTTCCTCCAGTGCCGCAGCGCATTCTTCGGCATAGGAGTCGGGTGTCTGGCCCTCGGGCAGGCGGTAGCCAAACGGCGCCGGCACCTTGGGCATCAGGCGCGTCATGAGGCCGAAATTCCCCTCGGAGACCGGGTCGCCGCTGATGGCGATGGTGCCCAGGGTGCCGCCGTGGTAACTCGGGTTGCGCGAAAGCACCTTCCAGCGGGTGGCCTGGCCTTGCGTGATTGCGTACTGGCGTGCCATTTTCATTGCGCTCTCGTTGGCTTCCGAGCCGCCGGAGACGAAGAAGGCGCGCTCCAGCCCCGGCCCGGACAGGCTGGCCACGATGTCTGCGAGGGCGATATTGGCGTCGTTCTCGAAGAAGACCCGGCTGGCGTACGCCACCTTGCGAATCTGCCGGTCCGAGGCCTCGATGACGCGCGGGTTGGCATGGCCGATGTTGGCTGCGATCGGACCCGATGATGCGTCGATGTAACGCCGGCCCTGCGTGTCCCAGAGGTAGATGCCTTCGCCGCGCTCCACCATCGTCCTGCGCGGGGTGCCGTCCTTGAGAAAGAAGAGTTGGACCGGGCCGCCGCGCGGACCGTAGCTGTCAGTGGGGTGAGTCATGCTTGTCTTTCTGGACCCGTCGAAGAGTCGTTCCGATTGGTCAGGGAGCCTGCCGACGGATATTCTCTTTCATGGCGCCGGGCAGGTACGCCATGCTTCGCAAAGTGTCACGGCGGCTCATGCTTGCAAATAACGCGCGGCCTGGCCGCCATGCGTCCAGCGGGTGGTATGGTCACCCCATGAAGACACACATAGACCACCTGGTGGTGGTGGCGAAGTCGCTGGAGCTCGGGGACCAGTGGTGCGAGGCCACGCTGGGGATCACGCCCGGCCCTGGCGGCGAACACCCCCTGTACGGCACCCACAACCGCCTGTTCAAGATCGCTACTCCCGCCAACCCGCTGGCCTACCTTGAAATCATCGCGATCGATCCGGGCGCCACACGCCGGGCCACGACACCGGCGCGGCGCTGGTTCGACATGGACGACCCCGAGATGCAAGTGGCCGTGGCCGGTGAGCCGCGCCTGGTGCATTTCGTCGCCAGCACAGAAGACGTCCAGGCCGCGCGACTGGCCCTCAAGGCGCTGGACATCGACCCCGGCCCTGCCGTGTCGGCCAGCAGGCATTCGCGGCGCGGCTTGCTTCAATGGCAGATCACGGTGCGCGCAGATGGTCAAAGGCTGTTCAGTGGAGCCTTGCCCAGCCTGATCCAATGGGGAAAACCGGGGGCCGCCGACCCCTTGCGGCTGCACCCGCGCAACAGCCTGCCGCGCTCTGGCGTGACTTTGCAGGGCATTACCCTCACGCATCCGTCGGCTGCCCGACTGCAAGCCGCCTTGGATGCGATCATGCTCCCGGGCATCACAGTGGAAACAGGCCCGGCCAACCTGGTCGCCGCGCTGAAGACACCCAAGGGGCTGGTCACGCTGCAGAGCCTTGGGGTCTAGTGTGTTGCAGCGGGATGCCGTCCCGGGCCCGAACACCCGCCATCCACGATTCACAAAGGAAAACATGTTCAAGGCACTACAACTCACCAAGGGCGAACGTTTCAACGCCCAGGTCACCCAGGTCGACGAGGCGGGCCTGCCGGCCGGAGACGTCACGGTCAGGGTCGCGTATTCGACGCTGAACTACAAGGATGGCCTGGCCATCACCAACAAGTCGCCGGTGGTCCGCACCTGGCCCATGGTGGCGGGCATCGACGGTGCCGGCAGCGTGAGTGCGTCGAGCCACCCCGACTGGAAACCGGGCGACGCGTTCATCCACAACGGATGGGGTGTCGGAGAAACCCATTGGGGCTGCCTGTCCGAGGTGGCCCGGCTCAAGGGGGAGTGGCTGGTGCATTTGCCAGCGGCCTTCACAGCCCGCCAGGCCATGGCCATCGGCACTGCAGGGTACACGGCCATGTTGTGTGTGCTGGCCCTGGAGGACCATGGTGTTGCCCCGGGCAGCGGTGAAGTGCTGGTGACGGGGGCCACAGGCGGTGTGGGCAGTGTTGCCGTGGCTTTGCTTGGGCGCCTGGGTTACCGGGTGGTGGCGGCCACCGGCAAAGCCGGCGAAGAGGCCTACCTGCGGCAACTCGGTGCCACCAGCGTGGTGGACCGTGCCAGCCTGTCGGCGCCCGGCAAACCTTTCCAGAAAGAACGCTGGGCCGGTGTGGTGGACGCCGTGGGCTCGCACACGCTGGCCAACGCGCTGGCGCAAACGCGTTACGGCGGCGTGGTGGCTGCCTGCGGCCTGGCCCAGGGCATGGACCTGCCGACCACGGTCATGCCGTTCATCCTGCGTGGTGTGACGCTCGCGGGGATCGATTCGGTGCTGGCGCCCCTGGCACGGCGCCAGCGCGCCTGGGACCGCCTGGCGCGGGATCTCGACCCGGCTTTGCTGGAAAGCATGATCGACGAGGTCGACCTGGACGGCGCCATCGACAAGGCCCATGCCCTGATGGCAGGGTCGGTACGCGGCCGCGTGGTGGTCCGGATTTGTTGATGCCCCCCACCTCGTCTGGAACCGCAGGGGTTGCCTGGGGTGACTGGCGGCGCCTGCCATGCGTTACGAACTGATCTGCTTTGACCTTGACGGCACGCTGGTGGATACCGCAGGCGAAATTGCCGCTGCCGTCAACATGGCGCTCGAAAGCCACGGGGTGGCGCGCCGTTCATTGGAGGAGATCACGCTGCTGATGGGTGCCGGCACCGCCGAACTGATGCGCCGATTGCTCGAACGGGTGTTTGCGGATCAACCGCAGCTGGCGCAAACGGTGCGGCCGGCGGCGGTTCTTCAAACGCTGGACGCGGCCTATGGCGCCACCACGGGGACCCTGGCGCAGCCGTATGCCGGATGTGCCGATGTCCTGGCCCGTTTGAAGGCGGCCGGCTTGCGTCTGGCCTGTGTGACCAACAAGGAGTTGCGACATGCCATGGCTGTCCTGCGGGTGACCCAACTCGATGCGTATTTCGACCTCACGGTCGGTGGCGACTCGCTGCCCGAAAAGAAGCCGCACGCCAGTGTGCTGCGGCATGTAGCGGCGGCGCTGGGCACGACGCCTGAAAGGACGGCCCATGTGGGCGACTCCCTCACCGACGTGCTGGCGGCGCGCAACGCGGGTGTGACAGCGTGGGCGGTGCCTTATGGTTACAACGCCGGGCGGCCGATTGCCGAAGCGCAGCCCGATCACATCTTCCAGAGCCTGGGGGATGTGGCGAGGTATGTGCTGGCGGGTCGCGCCTCGTGCGAAATGGGGTTCAGTCCTATGGAACGGTGACGACTCAAGACTTCTTTGTAGAGACGGCTGACGATTTAAAACTCTGTTGTAGAGAGGGCTGACGAAGCAAAACTCTGTTGTAGAGAGGGCTGAAGAGTCAAAACTCCGTTCGCGCTGAGCTTGTCGAAGCGCTGCACGAGCGCCCTTCGATAGACGCCCTTCGACAAGCTCAGGGCAGGCGGCTTCGACAGGCTCCCTTCGACAAGCTCAGGGCAGGCGGCTTCGACAGGCTCAGCCCGAACGGATACGGGTCGATGCACGCAAGCTGGAATCAGCCCCCACCCGTTCACCCTGAGCCTGTCGAAGGGCTCCCCGCGATCCTTCGACAGGCTCCCTTCGACGAGCTCAGGGCAGGCGGCTTCGACAGGCTCCCTTCGACAAGCTCAGGGCAGGCGGCTTCGACAGACTCAGCCCGAACGGATACGGGTCGATGCACGCAAGCTGGAATCAGCCCCCACCCGTTCACCCTGAGCCTGTCGAAGGGCTCCCCGCGATCCTTCG
>JAYVRP010000831.1:0-14631 GCA_043776215.1 Rhodoferax sp.
CGGGCTGGTCAAAATAATAGTGCGTTGCGCCCGGCACCACATGGTGTTCCTTGTCGGTGCTTGCCAGAGCCGCGTACACCGCGCGCATGTGGTGCGGCAAGCAACCGTCATCGGCCTCGTTCTCCACCAGACACACGGGCACCGAAACCGATTGCGCGGAGCGCGGCCCATCGGCATTCGACAAGTCCAGCGCGTATTGCGACAACCAGCTGCGCAGCGAGGTGAATCGTGCCAGGCCGGCCGGCGCGTCGTTGACCATGCGCGGGTCCCCCATGTAGCAGGAGCCGGGCACGCGACCGTTCGGATCAATTGAAGGGTCCAGCCAGGCCGGCTCGGCCATGGTTCCGTGGACGACGAAGCAGTGTTCCCAGTCATGCCGCCCGGCGCGTTGTGCGTCAGCCAACAGGTTCTGCACCCAGACCGTGATACGCCGGTTGCGCGCCACCTGGGCCGCACGAAAGCGCGTGATGAACGCTGCCGGGTAGGGCGGTCGTTCGGGGTTGGCCGGGTCATACAGATTGAGGGAAGCGTCGCGTTTGAAGGGATCGGCCTCGTCCACCACCGAGGGATCCAGCCACTCCGTAAGAATGCGCGCCCGGCTGCTGTGCGCGGCCAGCAACAACAGGCCATCGGCCTTGGGCAGCTTTGCGTCCACCAGGTTCGGGCCATCGCCAGCAGGCGTCGCAGTCACGGTCGGGCGTTCGGCCTGTGCCTGGTAAAACAGTGATAAGGAGCCGCCCCCAGACCAGCCAGCCAGCACCACGCGCGCATAACCGAGCTTCTCGCGCGCGTGGCGCACACAGGCACCCAGGTCGAGCACCACCTTCTCCATGATGAGTGCGCTGTCATTTCGCGGGTAGCGGCTGTTGCAGGAGATCACGTGCACACCGGCGCGCGCCAGCCCAGCGACCATTGGCAGATACTGCGTGCCGCCGGCCGGGTGCATGAATATCACCGCCGTATCCGATGGCCGGCCCTGCGGCACCAGATGGTGCGCCTCCAGCGCTACGGTATCGGTGCGCCCGGCATAGGTTTCCTTGATACGCGAGGCCTCGCGGAAAACGATCAGTATGGAGCGGCGTTCGTAAGCGACAGACTGCATGGCTGCGTCCCGCCTTCAGGCTGCCAGGCGCAGACCGCGCGCGCGCTTGTGCTCTGCCGTGTCACGCGTCCAGGCATTCACATCAGCGTCGGCATTGAGTTGCTCTTCGGCCATGATCGCGTCGTGCTGCGCAGTGCGCGCAGTGATCTCGACCTGAATGCCGTTGGGGTCATAGAAATAAATGGATTGCACAAAGCCGTGGTCCAGCGGACCCTGGCAGGCTACCCCTTGTGACTCCAAATGCTGCTTGTAGGTCTGCAGCGCCGCAAGGTCCGATGCCTCGATGGCGATATGCCGGTTGAAGCCGGACCGCGGCTTGAAGTGTTCCTCGGTGGCGCTGTCGGGGGCGTCGAAAAATGCCAGGTAATTTCCATCACCCAGCGCGAAGAACACGTGCAGGTAGCGCAGGTGCGTATCGGTGCCGGAAATCTCGTCGAACGCCAGGCCCGCCGCCATCGGAAGGCCGAGCACCCCTTCGTAAAAGCGGCGGGTCTCCTGCGCATCACGGCAACGGAAGGCTACATGGTGGAAGTTGCCCAGTGGGGGCAGTGAACGGGTCGGCTGCATGATCGGCCTCGCGACAAAAAAGCACCGGCGCGGCGGCGCGCGGACAGAACAGTGTGCCGCGAGTCAGCCATCTCGGCAAATGGCACATTCGCATGACCTTATGCCTGCGAGGCATAGGCTGCCGACGTAGGGCGCGCCCTGGCGCGGACCTTCAAATGCTCGATGAAAGTCGCCACCAACGGCGGCAATTGCTCCGGTCGTTTCAGGTACACCGCGTACGCCATGTCGGCGAATCCGTGTGTCACCGCCAATACCCGCATCACGCGCGTGCGCAGATCTGCATGCACATAGTCCAGCGGCAACAGGGCCACCGCATCGGTTTGCGTCAGCATCTGGCGCATCGCCAGAAATGAGTTGGTTGTGAAGATGCGTTGCGGCGGCTGCACGCCGGCGACGTGGAACTCCTCCTCAAAACGCCGCTGCCAGCCCGGCGCGCCAGCCGGCAGCACCCAGCGCAGTTCCACCAGTTCCTGCAGATCAACACGTTTGCGCCTGGCCAGCGGATGAGCCGTGCCAACTACGACGCGGGTCGGTTCGCTCAGAAGGGGAATGCCCGCAGGCGCGTCACCCGCGGCAGTCTCGAATGAGGTGGAAACACACAGGTCTACCGCGCCTCGCTGCAGGCTCGACCAGAGGTCTTCCGGCAAGGCCTCGAGCAGCCCCACATTGACTTCACCGTCCGAGCGCAGCAAGTCCATGATGGCTGGCGTCAGCAACCAGCCGACGACGCCCGGTGTGCCGCCTACCTGTAGCGTGGCACGACCCGACTTCTTGCGCTCCGCGATGTCCTGCAGACAGCGCTGCAATTCGCTTTGCACGATGCGCGAATGGTGGAGCAAGGTGTCACCGAAAGGTGTCGGCTCCACACCAGAGGCGGTGCGCCTGAAAAGGGGCACGCCGAGCGACTCCTCCATGGCGCGAAGACTGCGCGACAACGATGGTTGCGAGATGTCGCGCGAGCGGGCTGCTGCATTGATGGAACGCTTTTGCTCAATCTCCAGGCAATTGAGCATGGTGCCCAGATTGAAGTGGCGGATGTTCATGGTCTCCTCGGTCGGTGCCGTTGGGGCTATACGTAACAGACATATGCTAACGCCGCTCCAGCATTGGCAAAGCGGGCTGGAATGCGGCAGACTCGGGGTCGGATCTCCATAGGGCCCCCATGACAGCGCGAAGACCCAACTTCCTGTTCTTCATTACCGATCAGCAACGCGCCGACCATCTCGGTTGTTATGGCAACACGCTGCTGCGAACCCCGCACATGGACAGCATTGCGGCACGCGGAACGCGCTTTGAGCGCTTTTACGTGGCGTCCCCGGTGTGCCAATCGAACCGCAACACGATCCTGACCGGGCGCATGCCGACGCTGCACGGGACGCGCCAGAACGGTATACCGCTGTCGGTGGACTCGGTGTGTTTCACGCACCTGCTGCGGGCTGCCGGCTACCGCACCGGGCTGTTCGGCAAAGCCCATTTCCAGAACTTCACCGGCGACCCGCCGCGCTTTACGCTCGGCTTTCCGCCCGGAACCCGCGTGCCGCCGGAGCCCCTGCGCGAGGCGATGCGTGGACTGCGTATCGGCCCGCAATACGACCGTGAACTGCACTCGCAGGTCAGCACCGACCCGGCAGCCGATGAGCGCGAGGGCGAGTTCTACGGCTTCGAGCGCTTTCGTATCTGCACCTGGCATGGCGACGACGTGCGCGGGCATTATTCGCACTGGCTGAAAGAGCGCCTGCCCGACGCCGACAAGCTGCGCAGTTCGGTCAATCCGCAGCCGACACCCGGTTATGACGCGCCGCAGGTGCGCTGGTCGCGTATTCCCGAGTCTTTGTATCCGACCAGTTATGTGGCCGAGCAGACCACGGCCTACCTGGAGGAGCGGGCAGGCGACGCATCGGGCGACCCCTTCTTCATCCAGTGCTCGTTTCCCGATCCGCACCATCCGTTCACGCCGCCAGGGCGCTATTTCCACATGTACCGGCCAGACGACATCCGCCTGCCAGACTCGTTTCACCACCAGCCGCACGACCAGACACCCATCCTCAAGCGACTGCACGAAGAGTTTGCTTCTGGTGCGGCAGACCGTTCCTGGGTGGCCCCGTACGCCGTCACGGCTGCGGAGGCGCAGCAGATCACGGCGGTGACTTACGGCATGGTGTCGATGATTGACGACGCCATAGGGCGCGTGCTGGCCAAAGTAGCCGAGCTTGACATGGAGCGCGACACCGTGGTGATCTTCACCAGCGACCACGGGGACTGGATGGGAGACCACGGCATCATGCAAAAAGGGCCGTTGCACTACCAGGGGCTGATCCGGGTACCCTTCCTCTGGGCCGACCCGGCCTTGCCCGAAGGCGGCAAGAGCACTGATGCGCTGGCCGGCTCGCTCGACATTGCGCGCAGCATCCTGATGCGCGCCGGTGTTGCACCGGCAAACGGCATGCAGGGACAGGACCTGCACGGCATCTTGCGTGACGGCGCGCCGTCCAAACACGACGGCATACTGATCGAAGGGCAAACTTCGCGCCCCTACCTCGGCATGACGTCCCAGGTGCGCGTGCGTACTTTTTGCGATGGCGAATGGCGCATGACTTTGTGGGAAGGCCTGCCGTTTGGCGAGCTTTACGACCTGCGCGCGGATCCGGGCGAGATCGTCAACCTGTGGAGCGACACTGCGCACGCGGGCATGAAAGCCAAGCTGTTTGAACGCATGGTCTGGAAAATGATCGACCTGCAGGACCGATCGCCATTCCAGGTCGGAGAGGCCTGAGCATGTTCCTCGTCAATTCACTGCATCGCGCGGCCCAGGTTCGCGGCAACCACGTTGCCTCGGTCCATGAGGGGCGCGTATGGACCTGGGCACAACTGCGTGACCGCGTGGCGCGCCTGGCCTCGGTGTTGCGGGCGCAAGGCGTCCAGGCTGGCGACCGGGTTGCCGTGCTCGGTTACAACACCGATCGTTTTCTTCAGGCGGTGCTCTCCGTCTCCTGGGCGGGCGCGGTGGTGGTACCGCTCAATACGCGGCTGGCACAGCCGGAAATAGCCTACCAGCTGGAGCACGGGCAGGTCAGCCTGCTGATGTTCGACCCCGAGTTTGCAGCGACGGCGCAAGCCGCACAGGGCGCCATGCCAGCACTGCGCCTGCTCCGGCTCGACGCGCTGCGGTCCGACGCCCTGGCTGCAGATTCGGACACATTGATTGATGCAGCCCTGCCGCTGGAGGACGCACAGCCGCAACCAGGCGACCTCATGGGCATCTTCTATACGGGAGGAACGACCGGCCTGCCAAAAGGCGTGATGACAACCCACGCCAGCTTCGCCCACCAGACCACGCTGCACATGATGGATCTGGGCTGGACCCAGGATACGGTCTACCTGCACGTACTGCCGATGTTTCATATTGGCGGCCTGGCCGCGGCCTACTGCCTGCTGGCGCTGGCGGCGCGCCAGCACTATATGGAGAAGTTCGACGCCAGCGTTTTCGTGGAGCGGCTGGCAGCGGAGCGTATCACCGCAGCGGCGCTGAGCCCGGTCTCGATCGGCTGGCTGCTCGATTCGCCGCGCCTTTCTGTGTTGGACCTGTCGGCGCTGACCAATCTGGGTTACGGCACAGCACCGATCACCGAAGCGATCCTGCGCGAGACAATGCAACGCCTGCCCGGTGCGCGCTTCACACAGATCTACGGCCAGACCGAGATCACCGGAACGATTTCGGTATTGCGCCCGCACGAGCACAGCCTGGAAGGCGACGCCGCGTTGCGCCTGCGCTCGGCCGGGCGCGCCAGCTGGGGCGTGCAGCTGCGCGTGGTGGACGACGCGGGCGCGGACGTGGCAAGCGGCGTGCAAGGCGAAGTCATCGCGCGCAGCCCGGGCATGATGACGGGCTACTGGCGCGACCCGATACAAACCGCCTCCACGCTGCGTGGTGGCTGGCTGCACACCGGCGACATCGGTTACCTCGATGCGGAAGGTTTCCTGTTCGTGGTGGACCGCAAGAAAGACATGATCGTCACCGGCGGCGAGAACGTGTTCTCCTCCGAAGTGGAGCACGCTATCGCGAGTTGCGCAGGTGTAGCGCAGGTCGCGGTGATTGGCATTCCGCATGCCGTATGGGGCGAGGCGGTGCATGCCGTGGTCGTTCCGTCTGCTGGCGCGAAGCTGGAACCCGATGCCGTCATCGCCCACTGCCGCACGCTGATCGCTGGCTACAAGTGCCCTAAAAGCGTCGAGATCCGCGCCACACCGCTGCCCCTCTCGGGCGTCAACAAGATCCAGAAACACGTGCTGCGCGAGCCGTTCTGGAAGGGCCACGAACGGCGCGTGAACTGAAACGGCAAACCTGCATGCAACGCCCCAACTTCCTGCTTTTCATTACCGACCAGCAACGCGCCGATCACCTGGGCGCGTATGGCAATACCGTTGTGTGCACACCGAACATCGACCGGCTGGCGCGAGACGGCTGGATGGCGCGCCGTTGTTACGTGGCATCTCCCATCTGCATGCCCAACCGGGCTTCCCTGCTCACCGGGCGTCTGCCTTCGGTGCACGGCGCGCGCCACAACGGCATACCCTTGCCGTTCGCCGAGGTCACTTTTACCGAACGGCTGCGCGACGCAGGCTACACCACCGCCTTGGTCGGCAAAGCCCATCTGCAAAACATCAGCGGCAACGCGGCGGTGTGGCCACCCGCCTCCCGACCCACGACACAGGGCGAAGCGCGCCGGCCCGGACCAGGGCGCTTCAATCAGGAATGGGGGCCCTCCTGGGACACTGACCCGAATTTCGAGATGGATATGCCGTTTTATGGCTTCGAGCAGGTGCGGCTGGTGATCAACCATGGCGACACGGCCGGTGGCCATTACCGGCGCTGGCTGCGGCGGCAGCATCCCGATGTGGCAGCCCTCACTGGGCCTGAGCACGCATGGTCCACGCCGGACTATGTGCTGTCGCAGTTCAAGCAGGCCTGGCGCACCCGGGTGCCGGAAGAACTGAGCACCACGTCCTATGTAGGCAACCAGACCTGCGAGATTCTTTCGACTGCTGCTGCGAGCGGGAAACCGTTCTTCCTGCAATGTTCGTTCCCTGATCCGCACCATCCATTCACACCGCCGGGCCGGTTCTGGGACATGTATGACCCGCAAGAGATGCCGCTGCCGGCGAGTTTCCACGCAGCGGTCAGCGGCCGCGTGCCCCATCTGGCCTGGGTGCATGCGCAAAGAGACAGCGGCCGCGCGGTTAAAGACACCCCTGCCATGTTTGGCGCGACCGAGCGGGAAGTGCGTGAAGCACTGGCACTTAACTACGGCTCCATCAGCCACATCGATGAGACCGTGGGAAAGGTGATGGCGCACTTGCACCAGCTCGGTCTCGCCGACAACACGGTGGTAATTTTCACCAGCGACCATGGGGACTATATGGGTGACCATCAGTTGCTGTGGAAGGGCCCGATGCATTACCAGGGCGTGACCCGGGTTCCGTTCATCTGGCGCGACCCGCAACAAACCACGACGGGCGCGTCGTCTCAACTCTGTTCGACCATCGATATCGCGCCCACCGTGCTGGCGCGCGCAGGCTGCGTGCCGCACAACGGCATGCAGGGCCTGTCGCTGTTGCCAAGCATCGCAACCGATGCCGGGCTGGGCCGCGACGCCCTTCTGATAGAAGAGGAAGGCCAGCGCACCCTGTTCGGGTTCGCGCAACGGACCCGTATGCGCACCTTGCAGACCGGGCGCTATCGCCTCAGCGTCTACGCGGGCGCGGACTGGGGCGAGCTGTACGACATTGCGCAAGACCCGGGGGAAAGCCACAATCTGTGGGACGACGACGAGCACCGGGCGCTGCGCCAGGACCTGCTGCACCAACTCGCGCAGACCATGATTGGCTACACCGATACAAGCCCGCACCCGACGGCATTGGCCTGAGGTAGCGGGTCCACCAGGAGACACACCGTGCAACAAGGATCTGCCGCGCCATTGCCAGCTCAAAGTTGCGCCCGCGTTGCGCTGCAAGGCCTTGCGTTGTTGTGTTTCGCGGCTGCCGGCCTCACGTCCCTGCAGGCTGCCGACTTTCCGGAGAAATCGGTCAAGATCATTGTCAATTTTCCACCCGGTGGTCCGCTGGACGTCATTGCGCGGCAAGTCGCCAATCGCCTGACGACCACGCTCAAGCAGTCCGTCGTGGTGGAGAACGTCTCTGGTGCGTCCGGCAACATCGGCGCAGCCCAGGTCGCGCGCGCCAACCCGGACGGCTACACCGTCCTGATGAGCATCGACACGCCCTTCACGATGACGCCGGCGCTGTATCCGGATACCAGTGTCAAGGCCGAGGACCTGCGCCCGGTTGCCGTGATGGGTGTGACCGGCAGTATCGTGGCCGTGCACCCCTCGCTGGGCGTGACCTCGTTCAGGGAATTGATAGAGCGCGGCAAGCGGGAGATACTGACCTTTTCGACTGCAGGCAGCGGCAGCCCTGGACATTTTGCCGCGCTCATGCTGGCTGACGCGACGGGCATGAAGATCAATCCGATTCACTACCGCGGCAACGCGCCGGCCGTGTTGGCGCTGGTTTCGGGCGAAGTGCAGGCGGGCATCCTCGGCACCGGTGGTCTGCTGGCGCACATCAAGGCTGGCAAGCTCAAGGGGTTGGCGGTGGCCGGTAACAGCCGCTCGGGTGGACTGCCTGAGCTGCCCACCGCACTGGAACTGGGGCAGGCCGGGCTGGACCTGGAGTTCATGTTCATAGCCATGGTTCCGGCGAAAACGCCCGATGCCGTCGTTAGCGTTTTGCAAAAGGCGATCATGGAAGCGACTGGCCAGGCCGACTTTCAGGAGCGCATGCGTGGCCTCGACGTGGGGCCGTCGACCCTGGCCGGCACGGCGGCGGGTGACCGCCTTGCCAAGTCGCGCGAGCGTTATGCCTACATCGTAAAGACGACGGGTCTGAAAGGTGACTGAGACAAAGTCGCACGACGGCCGTTGGATGGCGCAGGATGCCAAGCTCACAATGGGGTCAAGGCCGCTGGTCGTGGGGACTGGCGGACTGGATCTGGAGACGTGGTTCAATGCCAATTGAATCCGGCCCGGGCCTGCGCTATTCAGATGCCACGCCTGGCCAGATCGCCCGGAAATGGCTGGACGCCCTGTCGCACGCCTTGTCCACGAACGACCCGGCCGCTGCGGGCCATCTGTTTCTCGTCGACGGATTCTGGCGTGACCTGGTGGCTTTCACCTGGGACATCCGGACGATAGAGGGCCGCGACGCCATCACCGCAATGCTGCGCGCCACGTTGACGGTCGTTCAGCCGTCGAACTGGGCACTCGATGGCGAACCCAGCGAATCCAATGGCGTCGTCCAAGCCTGGTTGCGCTTTGATACCGCCTCCGGTCGCGGTCGAGGAATCGTGCGTCTGCGAGAGGGCCGCTGCTGGACCCTGTTCACCGCGCTACAGGAGCTCAAGGGGTTTGAAGAACCGGTCGGGACCCGCCGTCCCAAGGGCGTAGTCCACACGGCCCTGCGCAACCGCACGACCTGGGCCGAGGAACGCGCCCAAGAAGCCGCCACGCTGGGCATCACGCGCCAGCCGTATTGCCTGATCGTCGGCGGCGGTCAGGGTGGCATCGCCCTGGCGGCGCGCCTCAAGCGGCTGGATGTGCCAACACTGGTCATCGACCGGCTGGAGCGCCCCGGCGACGCCTGGCGCAGCCGCTACAAGACCCTGTGTCTGCACGATCCGGTCTGGTACGACCATTTGCCGTATCTGCCGTTTCCCGACCACTGGCCAGTGTTCACGCCCAAGGACAAGATGGGCGACTGGCTGGAGATGTACACCAAGCTCATGGAACTCGCATACTGGGGTGGCACCGAATGCATCAGCGCCAGCCACCACCCGGATGCGAACGGTGGTGCCGGGCAGTGGTCGGTGCAGGCGCGCCGCAATGGGCAGACACTGACGCTGCGTCCGACCCAGCTGGTGCTGGCCACCGGCATGTCCGGGCTGCCGCAGATTCCGCAGTTTGCGGGTGCCGATACGTTCACCGGGGTACAGGTGCATTCGAGTGCCTTTACCAGTGCCGAGCCCTGGCGCGGCAAACGCTGCGTGGTGATCGGGTCGAACAACTCGGCGCACGATATCTGTGTCAGCCTGTGGGAGAACGAGGCGGCCGAAGTGACCATGGTGCAACGCTCGCCGACCATGGTGGCACGCAGTGAAACGCTGCAAGATATCGGCTGGGGACGACTTTTTTCCGAGCAAGCCTTGCGCGACGGTTACACCACCGAGCGCGCCGACCTGATGCTGGCGTCCACACCATACCGCGTGGCCACGGAATCCCAAAAAGCGGTGTGGAAGGTCGGCGCACAGCGCGACGCGGATTTCTACGAGCGCCTGCGCAAAACCGGGTTCCTGCTTCATTTCGGCGAAGACGGCTCCGGCCTGTCGAGCCTGTATCTGCGGCGCGGCTCGGGCTACTACATCGACGTGGGCGGCTCCGAGCTGATCATCAATGGCGCAATCCGCCTGCGCAGCGGCTTGGGCGTGCAAGGCCTGAAGCCGGATGCCGTGGTGCTGGACGACAGCAGCGAACTGCCGGCCGATCTTCTGGTGTACGCCACCGGTTACGGTTCGATGGAGGGCTGGGCGGCGCGCTGCCTGTCACCGGCCATTGCGCAACGTGTCGGGAAAGTCTGGGGTCTTGGCTCGGATACGTACCAGGACCCAGGGCCGTGGGAGGGCGAATTGCGCAATATGTGGAAGCCGACACGTCAGCCTGGTCTGTGGTTCCAGGGCGGAAACCTGCAGCAGTCGCGTAGTTACTCGTTGTACCTGGCGCTGCAGATCAAGGCGCGCATGGAAGGCGTGCCAACTCCGATCTATCCGTCGTGAGCAGGCCCGGGCGCGCGGACCAGCGAAGGATTCAGCGCTGCGAGCCCAGACCAATCGGCTCGGGAGCTGCCATCACGATGCGGGTGAGGCAATCGAGATCGACCGCGCACGAGTGAAAGAAGTCCAGCAGACAGCCGTAGCAGCGCTCGGCCAGGCCCAGACTTCGGACAGTGCTGCTCACACCGAGCAAGTCGCCACGGGTGCAAAACCCGGCCAAAGCGACGGCAAGCCAGAGGAAGGTTCGCCGCCGGGAGCACGCTGCGCGCAAGGGCAAAACCGCAATCCACCAATGGGACCATATAGTCATCGTGATCTCTTGATTTTTTAAATAGCCGAATAATGCTATCTGACAAATAATGCTATAAATCAATGCATGAATCAACCCCAAATCGAAAAGAAAATCGAGAGGATCAAGCAGGAACTGGGGGCGCTGGGGGAGATGCGTCCGGGCTCGCTCTCGCGCCAGTTCGCGTCGTGCCAGAAACAGGGCTGCGCCTGCATGGATCCGGTCAATCCCAAGAAGCACGGGCCGTTCTACCAACTCAGCTACAGCTTTGAAGGCAAGAGTACGACCCGCTTTGTGCGGCCAGGTTATGTAGCCAAAATCAAGAAGGAGTTGGCGACCTACAAGCGCTTTCGAAAGCTCACCCAGGACTGGGTGTCGCTGGCCATCGCTCTCTCACAAGTGAAGCTCGCAGAGGCGCGTCGAAAAGACAAAGAAAAGTAGCCCAGAACTCGGCACTCTCAAGTGATGATCGAAGAATGCGCGTATCGCCAACGGCTGCCTGCGCGTCTTTCCAGGCTCGCACCGGCCGAGCGTTTTGTGGCCCATGCGCGAGCACCACGACCCGGAGCTGGACCGTGCAGAGGAGATTTACGGCTACCCCTGCGCGCCCTCCGATGCCGTGGCGCTGGAGATTCCGGTCGGAGCCGCGATCTTTTTCGACGGGTACGGGCATACACACGGCCACCGAGATGCAGTCCATTATGGCGGGCAACCCCTTTCCGGACGCAGCGCCGAACCGTACCGTTGCGATATTCCTCGACGCGCCGCCGCCTGCTGATGCCGCATCTGCCGCTGTCGGTCAGCAGACGGAGGCCATTGGGCTGGGTCAGCGAGAGATCTATGTTTTCTACGGCGAGGACATGGCCTCTTCCAGGCTCAGAATCCCCGCCGCCAAGGCCGGCACGGCGCGCAACATGAATACGGTGGCGAAGCTGGCGGAGATGGCCGCCGGGCTTGCCGGATGACTTGATCGAGTTGCGTCGCCCGTAGCCCGTGTCCAGTACCCCGGGAGCCTCCGTCGGTTTCTTGTCCCGCGCACTAGGGACAGACCGCAACTCCGTAGCCGTTTCCTGCATGGACTGATCCCAAGTGTTATCCAAAGGGGAGCGCGCAAAGGGCGATATCCCGGTCCGGTCCTACCAAGGCGACACCACGCGGCTCAAAATTGCGCATTGCTGGCTCGCATGTAGACCGGGCCGACTTTACCAACTAGCATGGCGGCTCGGGGACGATCAACGAGGCTCGCAGCGCGGCGAGCCACTTTGTCCCGGGAGCCTAATCACCATGCGCAGCCTCTTTCGTCAGCTGGCTTCCCTTGTTGCCTTTGGCGCCTGGGTGGCCGCAATGGCCCAAACCGGCCCCGCGCCCGCTGCTTCCGGAGCGTCGATGCGCGCTACGTCGGCGCCCGATTTCATACCCGCCGGAACCATAAGCGTGGCCGGAGGCGACGTGCGCTTGTTGCGCGGCGACGGCACTGCGCGCCAGGTCGCCGCGGGGGATGTTGTCAATGTGGGCGACAGCCTGGTCACCGGCAAGGACAGCGAGGCCCAGCTGGCCATGCAGGATGCCGGCTTCATCGTGTTGCGCCCCAATACCCGCTTTCTCATTGTCAGCTACAAGGCCGACGGTGGGGGCGATGACAAGGGTGTGTTCAGCCTGCTGGTGGGCGGCATACGTTCGGTAACCGGCTGGATCGGCAAGTACAACCAGGCCGCCTACCAGGTGCGTACACCCAGCGCCACCATTGGCATACGCGGCACGGACCACGAAATCCGTTACCTGCTGGCCGGCTCCACCGAGGGCGAGCCCGGTACCTACGACAAGGTGTTTGCCGGGGCGGCGACCATCCAGACCGAAGGCGGGCAGGTCGATATCGCGCCCAATCAGGCGGGTTTCGTGGCCCCCGGCAAACGTGAGCGCCCGCGGGTGCTGGAGCGCATCCCGGCGTTTTTCCGGCCCGGGCCCAATGAAGCCCAGATCGATCTCAAACACGCGCAGATCCAGCTGGTGATTGCCCAGCGGCGCGAGGAGCGGCAAAAGCTGGTGGCCGAGAAACGCGCTGCGCTCAATGCCTCCGCGGCGAGCTTCAATGCCCAGCAGCAGGCCAACAAGGCGGCCGCGGCGCAGCGCCGCATTCAGGCGCAGGAGCAGCTGGACTCCGTCCGGCAGCGTCGCAATGCATTGCTCGAGCGCTTGCAGGCGCTCGACGCAACGCAGAAAGCGTTGGCCGAAAGGCGCAAGGCGCTGAAGGATTCGGGTGTCGGGCCGCAGGGCGTGACCGCCGAGCAAAGGGCGCAATTGCGCGACCTGCTGGCGGAGGAAAAGGCCGCGCGGGAACAACGCCAGGCGCTGCAAGCGGCGCGCAAGGCCCTGCAGGAAGAAAGCGAAACCGCCACCGAAAATCGCAGAAAGGCCATGGCCGACGAACTCAAGGCTTCGCTGGACAAGCTTACTGACGTGCAGCAGAAAGCCGGCGACCTGAAACAGGAACGCCAGGCCAGCGAACAAGAGCTGAAGTCACTGCGTGAGCAGGAGCAAAAGCGCTACAACGAAGAACGCCAGGCCGACCGGCGGCGCGGGCCAGCCTCCGCGGCGCGGGCCGGCGACAAACAAAGTCCGTAGCGTGGTGCGTAATGCGGCGGCGATTCGATCCGCAAGATGCGGGTTTGGGGACCGACAGGGCTTTTTCCGCTTCCAGTCGCGGCACCTGCTCGCTCCGTCACGGTTTTCCTGGACGCCGTGTCGCAGTCCGACGCGGCGTCTGCTGGTGTGGGGCAATAGCCAGCGACCGCATGGCGGTCTGTAACGGCAGTACCTCGATGTCATCGTTCAACGGGTACGCATCCATGCCCGGATAAACCAGCCACTTCTTCACCGGCCGGATTTCGTCGCAGGCGTTGTGGAAACCACGTTGAACCTTTGGGGTGGTGCTGCGTTTGATTTCCATCGCCCAATGGGTGCCGTCGGGCCACGTCAAATGTCCGTGACCTTTTTGTTTTCGGTGGTCACGGTGCTTGCCGAATGCGGGCATATCAGCACGTTGGGCATGTCCCATAACGGGCTTGAAGGCGGCAACGGTTCGATGGCCGCAACGTCGAGAGCCGCAAACGCGATCTTGCCGCTGCGCAGGGCGGGCTTACCTCGAACTGCGGTTTGCGCGCCGGCCCACCACGCCTCCCATCAAGGCCAGTCCAGCCAGCAACATGACGTAGCTTTCCGGCTCGGGCACCGCCGCGATCTGCACCGCGTTGAAGCCGGCCATCTGCGCGCCGACGTAGTCGCCCAGGCCGCCGCAATCGACCGGGCTGCGGCCACCTCCGCCCCCGCCCCCACCCTTGCCACCGCCACTGCAGTCCGCTTCACCGAAGGCCTTGAAGGCGCCCTGGTACCTGTAGAACTCATAACGCAGGACGAGAGCCGCATCGGCGGGGTTGAGCAGCAGATTGGCGACCTTCTTGCCGTTGCCGTTGTTGTTGACGTCGCCCGCCTGAAACACCTGGAACTCGCTCTCCACTTCGGCATCTCCAGGCACCACGGCATTGCCCTTGAGCAGGTCGTTGACCTCGACGTTGTGATCGACGTGCCTGACGAAACTCTTGACCCAGTAGGCCGTCCCGAAGGCCTGGTTGGCGTCCTTGTGCGCTTCGATCTCTGCCACCACCGGCTCGGGTGCGGGAGGCTGCCCGGCGGGCGGCGGTGCGTAGACGAAGTTGACCGCCGGCAGCGCCGCCGCCACCGGGGTGAGGACACCGGTGTTTCCGGGATCGACCAACCAGTGGTAGGTGACCTTGG
>JAYVRP010000832.1:0-14628 GCA_043776215.1 Rhodoferax sp.
TGCGGCGTGCCCCTGGGCGCCGACAGGCCCGACCACGACAAGGCCTCGAACCCGGGGTAGCCGGACTCGGCCACGGTGGGCACGTCCGGGTACAGCGGATTGCGTTGCCTGCTGGTCACGGCCAGCGCACGCAGCTTGCCGGTTTTGACGTGGCCCAGCGCCACGTCCTGGTTGATGAACATCATGGGGATCTGGTTGCCCAGGATGTCGCTCATCATCGGGCCGCCGCCCCGGTACGGGATGCCGACCATGAACAGCGGTTTGCAGTCGCGCTCACCCTTGGTACAAGCGCTGACGGTCTGCTTGAGCAGCTCCATCGCCATGTGGCCCGACGCGGCATGGGTGAAGCCGTAGCTGAGCTTGCCGGGATTCGCCCGACCGTAGTCGACCAGCTCCTTGAAGGTCTTGAAAGGCGTATCGGGATGCACCACCAGCACATTGGGGCCGGAGTGGATCTGGGTGATGTGGATGAAGTCGCGGTTGGAGTCGTACCCCAGCTTGGGATTGAGCCCGTGGGCCACTGCATTGGAGCCCACGCCGGTGAGCACCAGGGTGTAGCCGTCGGGTGTGGCCTTGGCTGCGCGTTCGGTACCGATCACGCCCCCGGCACCCCCCACGTTTTCCACCACGAAGGGCTGCTTGAATGCCCGGGTGAGTTCATCTGCGGCCAGGCGGCCCATGATGTCGCTGGTGCCTCCGGCCGGAAACGGCACGATGATCTTGACCGGTTTGGCGGGGTAGTCACTTTGAGCCAGGGCGCCCACCGTGCCCAGCAGCAGTGGGGCGCAGGCAATCAGGGCCAGCAGGGGTCTCTTTTTCATGCAGATATCTCCTTGAAGAGCTTATCCAATCAGGTGATGGGCGCCGGATTGAACAGCACCAGTGCGTTGTGCAATTTCCAGTGTTCGGCCCAGGTCTTCTTCCTGCCGCTGGCCACGTCGAGCAACAGGTGGAACAACTCCCAGCCGACGTCCCCGATGCTCGCCTCGCCCGTGGCGATCCGACCCGCATCCACATCCATCAGGTCATGCCAGCGCCGTGCCAACTCGCTGCGGGTGGCCACCTTGACCACCGGTACCGGCGCCAGGCCGTACGGCGTGCCGCGGCCGGTGGTGAAGACGTGCAGGTTCATGCCTGCGGCCAGCTGCAAGGTGCCGCAGATGAAATCGCTGGCGGGCGTGGCGGCAAACACCAGGCCTTTGTGCTGAAGCTTCTCGCCCGGAGCCAACACGCCCGATATCGGTGCCGTGCCGGACTTGATGATCGAGCCCATCGCCTTCTCGACGATGTTGGACAAGCCCCCCTGCTTGTTGCCAGGGGTGGTGTTGGCACTGCGGTCGACCCGCCCCATGGCCAGGTACTGGTCGTACCAGGCCATCTCGCGCACCATGGCCTCGGCCACCTCGACACTGGCGGCGCGCGCAGTGAGCTGGTCGATGCCGTCACGGACCTCCGTGACTTCGGAAAACATCACCGTGGCGCCGGCACGCACCAGCAGGTCGGTGGCAAAACCCACCGCCGGGTTGGCCGTCACGCCCGAAAAGGCATCACTGCCGCCACATTGCACGCCCACCACCAGTTCCGACGCCGGGCAGCTCTCGCGCCGGCGCAGGTTCAGGCGCTCCAGATGCACCTGCGCCTGGCGCAACACCGCGTCGATCATGGACATGAACCCCACATGGGCCTCGTGCTGCAGGCACACCACGTCGAGCGCCTGGTCGGCCGCAGTACCACCCCGCTGGTCGCTGATGGGAATCGTTCCCGCTGGCAACAGGCGCTCGGGCTGCAGCTTTTCGCAACCCAGGCTGACCACCATCACTTCACCACCGAAATTCGGGTTGAGGCTGATGTTGCGCAATGTGCGGATCGGAATGACCGCATCGGGCGCGTCGATCGCCACCCCACACCCGTAACTGTGCTCCAGGCCCACCACGTCATCCACATGCGGGTACCGGGGCAGCAGCTCGGATTTGATACGTTGCACCGCATGGTCCACCACCCCGGCCACGCATTGCACCGTGGTGGTGATGGCCAGAATGTTGCGTGTACCCACCGAGCCATCGCTGTTGCGGTAACCCTCGAAGCTGTAACCCTCCAGTGCAGGCAGGGGCTCGGGGCGCACCGTCGCCATGGGCAGGCCCGTCAACGGGCGCGCAGGCGGCATCTGCAGGACCCTTTCATGGACCCAGCTCCCAGCCGGGAGCTCACGCAGGGCATGGCCGATCACCACGTTGTAGCGGCGCACCGGCGCACCAGCCGCAATATCGACCAGGCTCAGTTTGTGGCCTTGTGGCACCTTCTCGCGCAACACCAGGCCATCCTCGAACACCGTCCCGGGGGGCAAGCCGCCGTCATTGGCAACGATGGCAACGTTGTCGCCGGCATGCATGCGGATGTACAGGGGCTTCATGCCGGATGGCCAAGTGCCACGGCGCCGCCGCGCCGCGAGGATTCAACGATGGCTTCGATGACCGCATGCACCAGCAACACACTGCGGCCCGTAACCGCTGGTGTGCCGTTCGTGCGCACCGCGTGCAGGAAGTCGTGCAACACGGCGCGGTGCGGGCCGTGGTCGAAAGCCATCGGATCTGCGCCGCCGCCACTGCCGCCGTCGGCGCCCACGGTTTCCGTGCGCCCGTCCATGAAATGCACCTGCAGCCTTCCGGACTCCAGGGTGGCTGTGCCCAGAGAGCCGTTGATGTCGATGCGCTCGGGCTGGCCGGGGTACGCAGCGGTGGTGGCCTGCACCACGGCCACCGCTCCACCGGCGTAATGCAGCAAGGCACTGGCGCAGTCTTCGCCTTCCATCCGGTGCACCACGCTGGTGGACACCGCCCCGCTGACACGCTCGGGGGGGCCGATCAGCGCCAGCAGCAGATCCAGCGTATGGATCGCCTGCGTGATCAGGACACCACCGCCATCACGGGCCAGGGTGCCGCGGCCGGGCTCATCGTAGTAACTCTGGGGTCGCCACCAGCGCACCTGGGCGCTGGCGCTGGTGAGGGCTCCCAGGGCGCCGCCGTGCATCAGCTCTGCCAGCCGCAATGCGCCTTCGCGCAGGCGGTATTGCAGCATCACCGACAACAACACACCGGCGGATTGGCAACACCCCACCAGTTCGCGTGCGCGTGCAAGATCCAGTTCGAGTGGCTTTTCCACCAGCACGTGTTTCCCGGCGGCGGCCACACGCCGCACCACCTCCAGGTGCGCATGGGGCGGCGTGAGCACCACGACGGCCCGCACCAGCGGGTCTTCCAGAATGTCTTCGAGCCGTGTGGTGCGCCGGGCGCCGGAGGGCAGCCGCGCGGCCTGCAACCGCTGTGCATCTCGGGCGCACACCCAGGACACAGGAAACTCGTCGCGCAGGTCCTCCAGCGCACGGAAATGCGGTGCCGAGCCGAGACCGGCCCCCACCACGGCAACATTGAAACTGGCGCGTGGGGTCATGCGCTGCGCAGGTCCTGGTTCATTGGGGGCCGAGCGCCTGGATCAGGGCTGCCAATTGTTCCACCTCGGCCGGTTTCAGATCGGTCAACGGTGGGCGTACCGGCCCCGCGTCGTGGCCCACGATGCGTGCGCCGGCCTTGACGATGCTGACTGCGTAGCCCGGCATGCGGTTGCGGATTGCCAGGTAAGGCATGAAGAAATCGTGCAGCAGCCGGTGCTGGGTCGGCCGGTCGTCGCTGGCCACCGCGCGGTAGAAGTCCATGGCCGTCTTGGGAATGAAGTTGAACACGGCCGACGAATACACCGGTGTTCCAAGCGCCTTGTAGGCGGCGGCGTAGACCTCGGCCGTCGGCAACCCGCCCAGATAGGCAAACCGGTCTCCCATGCGCTGGTAGATCGACACCATGGTCTCAATGTCGCCTACACCGTCCTTGAAGCCGATCAGGTTCGGGCACCGGTCTGCCAGTACCGCGAGTGACTCCGGCGTGAGTTTGCAGACGTTGCGGTTGTAGACGATGACACCGAACTTGACGCTGTTGCACACGGCCTGCACATGGTGGATCAGGCCCTCCTGGCCAGCTTCGGTCAGGTAGTGTGGCAACAGCAGAAGGCCGTGCGCACCGAGGCGCTCGGCTTCCTGCGCACAGGCGATCGCGAATCGCGTGTTGCCACCGGCGCCAGCAATGATGGGCACCTTGCCGCGGCAGGTGTCGACCGCCGTCTTGATGACGGAGGGGTACTCGTGACCCGTCAGCGAGAAGAATTCCCCGGTGCCGCCAGCAGCAAACAGCGCAGTCGCCCCGTAAGGTGCCAGCCATTCGAGCCGTTGCGCATAAGTGGCCGGGCAGAAATCGCCCTGGGTGTCGAAATCCGTTACCGGAAAAGACATCAGGCCGGAGCCGATGATCGTCTTGAGGTCTTGGGGCGTCATGTTCCCTCCCTATCAGCAAGTAGTAAGTGAGTAAGCGGAAAACACGAAAACCTCGGTTCTTCCCGACCACGAATGCCTACATCGAGCGCAAACACCGCGCCATGCAGGCCCGGTGCTGCGCCGGCAGGCTGTATCGAGGTGACCAACAGCGTATCGAGTCCCGGCCCGCCAAACGCACACATGGAGGGCTTTGGCACGGGAACACCATAGGAAGCGACCCGTTGTCCTGCGGGGTTGAAGCGATGAATCTGCCCGGCATCATTGGCACAGATCCAGTAGTGGCCTTCTGCATCGACAGCCGCGCCGTCCGGGCGGCCAGGCAACGGCATCATGTCGACAAATTCACGCCCCTGGCCCATTCGGCCGCGATCGAGGTCGTAGTCGAAGGCCCAGATCTTCTGGATATTGGGGTGGGAGTCGGAAAAATACATGGTGCCGCCGTCGGGGCTGAAGGCCAGGCCATTGGGCGTGATCAGGCCGCTATGTTGCGCTGCGCTCAAGCCCCGCTCGTCCAGGCAGTACCAGGCACCGACCGGTGCTGCCAGCGCCGCGTCCAAACACATGGTGCTGATCCAGAAGCGGCCACGCGCATCGCAGCGGCCGTCGTTGAATCGCATAGAGGATCGCACATGCGTGATCGGCGCCAGACAGGTGAGCTGCACCGCCGGCGGCGCCATCAGTTCGACGGTGAAAACACCGGTCTCCATCGCCACCACCAGGCCACCATCGGTGCGCAGGGCAATACAGCCGGGCTGTTCCGGTGTGTCCCAGGTCTGCTGCGTTTGCGTAACCCAGTCGTAGCGGTGGATGTGGCGACCCTGGATATCGACCCAGTACAGGGCTTGTGCCACGACGTCCCAGACCGGTGACTCACCGACACGATCACGGCTCACGGACAGGATGCGGGGCTCGAGCATACGCTGCAGCAGGCGGCGTTACGCGAACGGCCCCATGCGCACGAACCCCCCGCCCTGGTACACAGCGGCAGGGTCGGCGGGGTCCGGTGCAGGTGTGCGGGCGTACAGCGCGGCACGAAATGGCTCCGAGCTGTCCTGCGGCTGGTAACCGACGTGGCGCGCCCGGGAGTTGTCCCACCAGGTGACCGGGTTGTCGGACATGCCGAAAATGATGGTATGGCCCAGCATGGGGGTGGTCAGGCAGGCCGTCACCAGGCGGTACAGGTCGTCGTAACTGAGCCAGGTGGCGAGCATGCGCCGGTCGCGCGGCTCGGGGAATGAAGAGCCGATGCGCACGCAGGCGGTCTCGATGCCATAACGATCAAAGTAAAAACGCGACAAGTCCTCGCCAAAAGCCTTGCTCACGCCATACATGCCGTCGGGCCGGGGCGGATGGTCGGCGGTGATGGTTTCCGACTGCCTGTAATAACCCGTGACATGGTTGGAGCTGGCAAACACCACGCGCCGTGTCCCGCACTTGCGCGCGGCCTCGTACAGGTTGACCATGCCAACGATGTTGGCCTGCAGGATCGGGCCCACCGGCCCTTCCACCGGGCAACCGCCCAGGTGCACGACGGCGTCCACGCCGGCCATCAGGGCGAGGACCGCATCGGCGTCCGACAGGTCTGCCAGCATGACCTCCTCATCCGGGCCCGCAGCCCCGACATCGAGCCGGTCGGACAGGCGCAAGATGCTGCAGTTGACTTTCAAGCGTGCGCGCAAGGCCTGGCCGAGGTTTCCGGCAGCACCGGTCAGCAGCAATCGTTCATGCGACTTGATCGTCATGGGTCGTTTTCCCGGGTCGTTGTGCCGGTGGCACGTTGGATCACACATGCTGGACATTGCCTGCAGCTTTGCTACAGTCAAGGCCAGCGACCTACTCGTCAGTCATATGTTGTCTGATAACCATGATTGTCAATAGACCAATTTCACCTGTCAAGCCGCAATGGAGCGACCCAAGGAAAACCCTGATGCCCGGCTCTGGCGCGACGCCCCATGAAGCCCTGCCGGCACGGGTGCGACGTCCGCGCGGACTGGCGCTGGTGATCGTCGACAGTCTGGGCCAATCCATCCGGACCGGACAGTGGCAACCCGGCCACAAGCTTCCGACCGAGGCCGAGATCATGGCGCGTTTTGATGTCAGCCGCACGGTGGTCCGCGAAGCATTGTCCAGGCTGCAGGCCTCTGGTCTAGTCGAAACACGGCATGGCATTGGCACCTTTGTCAGCGCCCGTGACCTGAGCGGCAATTTCAAGATCGCCGCGCAGGACTTTGCCACCATCTCGGATGTGATTGCGGTGCTGGAGTTGCGCATCAGCCTGGAAACAGAAGCCGCCGGGTTGGCAGCTCAAAGGCGCACTGCCAGCAATCTCGAGGCAATGCAAGCCGCGCTGAGCGCCTTCCAGAGTTCGATCGAACAGGATTCCGATGCCGTGCCGCCTGATTTCCAGTTTCACATGGAGGTGGCGCGTGCCACGGGAAACCAGCATTTCGCCGACCTGATGACGTACCTGGGTGCGATGATCATCCCGCGTACACGTGTGAACACACCGCAGCAGGCGCCTGAGGGGCGCTTCCAGTACCTGCATCGCGTCAACAGCGAACACGAAAGTATTTTTGTCGCCATCCGCGACCAGGATGCTGAAGCCGCGCGTGCAGCCATGCGCACGCACTTGAGCAACAGCCGCGAACGGCTGCGCAAGCAGGCGGCAGGCACGGAAGGCGATGCCGCCCGCTCCTGAAGTGGCACCGGGACGCGGCCGGCCACCCAAGCCCACGATCACCAGCCTCTTATACGATGACCGACCTGTAAAACCACCTCCGCGACAAGCTTTGACCATGACCGACGCGACACCGAACCTCGCCATGAACCCGCGCACATGCAGCCAGACGCCCCAGGTGCTGCGCATGCGGGTGATTCCAGTTGCCGGGCATGACGGCATGCTGCTCAACCTCAGTGGTGCCCATGGCCCGTTCTTCACGCGCAACCTGGTCATCCTGACCGACAGCGCGGGACGCACCGGTGTTGGTGAGGTGCCCGGTGGGGAAAAAATCCGCCAGACGCTGGAAGACGCCCGGCCCCTGGTGGAGGGTCAACCCATCGGGCACTGGAACCCGGTGCTGAACCAGTTGCGCGCACGTTTTGCCGAACGCGACAGCGGCGGACGCGGCAACCAGACCTTCGACCTGCGTGTTGCGATCCATGCAGTGACGGCCGTCGAAAGTGCGCTGCTCGACCTGTTGGGCCAGTTCCTGAACGTCCCAGTGGCCGCGCTGCTGGGCGAAGGCCAGCAACGCACCGAGGTGGATGTGCTCGGGTACCTTTTTTATGTGGGCGACCGGGCCCGCACTAACCTCCCCTACCTGAGCGAGCCGGACGCGCAAGATGACTGGCTGCGCCTGCGCCATGAGCCCGCAACGACTGCGCAGGCGGTGGTTCGCCTGGCCGAGGCAGCACATGCGCGGTACGGGTTCCGCGATTTCAAGCTCAAAGGAGGGGTGCTGCGCGGCGAAGAGGAGATTGAGGCAATCGTCGCGCTGCATGAACGTTTTCCCCTGGCGCGGGTTACGCTGGACCCCAATGGCGGCTGGTTGCTGCAGGATGCGGTGCGTCTGTGCCGCGACCGCCACCGGGAACTCGCCTACGCGGAAGACCCTTGCGGAGCTGAAGGCGCTTTCTCCGGGCGGGAGGTGATGGCAGAGTTTCGCCGCGCCACCGGCTTGATGACTGCCACCAACATGGTGGCCACCGATTGGCGCGAAATGGCGCACTCCATTTCGCTGCAGTCGGTCGATATTCCCTTGGCAGACCCGCATTTCTGGACCTTGCAAGGCTCGGTGCGTGTGGCCCAGTTGTGCCAGATGTGGGGCCTGACCTGGGGCTCGCATTCCAACAACCATTTCGACGTGTCGCTGGCCATGTTCACCCATGTCGCTGCAGCGGCGCCAGGCCGGGTGACGGCGATCGACACCCACTGGATCTGGCAGGACGGTCAACGCCTCACGCAAGACCCGCTCCGGATCGTGCACGGCCGCATCCGCGTGCCAGACCGGCCGGGACTGGGCATCACGCTGGACATGGACCAGGTCAGCAAGGCGCACGCCCTGTACCTGCAGCACGGTCTGGGCGCGCGGGACGACGCAATAGCCATGCAATTCCTGTTGCCGAACTGGAAGTTCAACCCGAAGATGCCCTGTCTGGTGCGGCCCTGACTTTCAGGATGCCCGGGCTTCACCGTGCATCATGAAAGCTGATTCACGTTAACGGGAAAATCTGAAGACGGCCGTCGACGCCAGCAGGTTGGGCGCCCGGCGCACTGTCTGGCCATCCTGCAGCCCGAAGCTGTCCTGGATCTTGAGGCCGTTGCGCAAGGCCAGCATTTCGAAATCCGCGTAGGTGCCAACACGGATGTTGGGTGTGTCGTACCACTGGTAGGGCAGACGCCGGGTGACCGGCATGCGGCCACGCAGGACACTCAGCCGGTTGGGCCAATGGCCGAAATTCGGAAATGCCACGATGCCGATACGCCCCACCCGGGCGGTTTCACGCAGCATGGTTTCGGCATTGCGCAAATGCTGCAACGTGTCGATCTGCAGCACGACGTCGAAACTCGCGTCGTCGAACATGGCCAGGCCTTCATCCAGATTGAGCTGGATCACGTTGACGCCCCTTTGCACGCAGGCCAGCACGTTCGCGTCGGCAATCTCGATGCCATAACCACTGCACGCACGGTTGGCCTGCAGGTAGGCCAGCATATCGCCATCGCCGCAGCCCAGATCCAGTACCCGCGCGCCCATCGGCACCAGCCGCGCAATGGCCTCCTTGGTCAACTGGTCACTCACTGGACATCCCTCGCGATCTGCTCGAAATAGGAGCGCACCAGGCTCAGGTAGCGCGCGTCGTCGAGCAGGAAAGCGTCGTGACCATGGGGCGCGTCGATTTCGGCATAACTCACGTCACGGTGGTTGTCGAGCAAGGCCTTCACCAGTTCTCGGCTGCGCTGCGGCGAGAAGCGCCAGTCCGTGGTGAAGCTGACCAGCAGAAAGCGGGCGCGCGCGCGCGCCAGGGCCCGGCTCAGGTTGCCTTCGAAATCGCGCGCAGGATCAAAGTAGTCAAGGGCTCGTGTGATGAGCAGGTACGTGTTGGCATCAAAGTACTCGGCGAACTTGTCACCCTGGTAGCGCAGGTAACTTTCGATCTGGAACTCGACATCCTGGGTGGTGTACTGGTAGGGGCCCAGGCTGCCGGAGGCTGCGCCATCATCGGCGCCCGCGCTGTGAAGCAGGCTGTTGCGCAGGCTGCGCCCAAACTTCTCGTTCATCACGTCGTCGCTCAGGTACGTGATGTGCCCGATCATGCGGGCGATGCGCAAGCCGCGCTTGGGTTTTGTTTCGGGCCGGCCGTCCTGCGCGTAAAAGTCGCCGCCATTGAAATCCGGATCGGTCACGATGGCGCGACGGGCCACTTCGTTGAAGGCGATGTTCTCGGCAGTCAAATTTGGTGCGCTGGCGATCACGACGGCGTGGCGGACCCGCTGCGGATACTGCAAGGTCCAGCTCAGGGCCTGCATGCCCCCCAGGCTGCCACCCATGACCGCAGCCAGTGCGTCGATTCCCAGCGCATCGAGCAGTCGCGCCTGGGCATCGACCCAGTCTTCCACCGTCACAACCGGGAATGCTGAGCCGTAGATGCGGCCTGTGTCCGGGTTGGCATGCATAGGCCCTGTGGAGCCGAAACAGGACCCCAGGTTGTTGACGCCAATGACAAAGAAGCGGTCCGTGTCGAGCGGCTTGCCGGGGCCG
Source organism: Rhodoferax sp. (assembly GCA_043776215.1). Lineage (GTDB taxonomy): Bacteria > Pseudomonadota > Gammaproteobacteria > Burkholderiales > Burkholderiaceae_C > CAISIP01. Next base: position 10,138 of record JAYVRP010000832.1, read on the forward strand.
ATCATGCTATCCCACCAGCCATCGGATTTGTCCTGCCCGGCGTACCGTCCTGCGAGATGGTGGGAGGCATTCAACGCGTGCAGGACCAACACCGCGTTGGACCTGTCCTGGTTGAGGCTTCCATAGGTCTCAAAACACAGATCGTAGGCACGAATCACCGCTCCACTGCGCAATGGCAAGGGTTCGGTGAAGTGCATCGTGGACGGCGAAACAAGCATAAAAAAACCGGCGACGCTAAAAGCGGAGCCGGGTTACCGCGGGGGTGGCCCATGCCGCGTTTAGCTGATTCTCGGAGCGCATCGACCCCGGTACCCGCAAGCTATAGCAAATCGCCACTTGCGCCAAGTATAAGTCTGCGCTTGCGGACTGCAAAAAGGGGCAGACCGCCGATGCACCGTTGATGGCGTCCCGTGGCTCTTGTGACTGGTGGTGGCCCACCCACGCACACTCATGGCGCAATAATCACTTTTATGGCGCGAATTGTGCTTGTTTTGGTGCGTTGCCCGGGAATTTGCGAATATAGGCACGGAAATCGTGCGTTTTAGATATGGGAGTCTTATGGAAGCACTAAAACAGGGCTCCGATGCGCTGTTCATCTTGTTGGGGGGCATCATGGTGCTCGCCATGCACGCCGGTTTCGCCTTTCTGGAGCTGGGAACGGTACGCAAAAAGAACCAGGTCAATGCCCTTGTCAAGATTTTGGTGGACTTCTCCGTGTCGACCGTCGCGTATTTCCTCGTCGGTTATGGCGTGGCCTACGGAACCAGCTTCCTGATCGGCGCGCAGGAGTTGGCCGCACGCAACGGCTACGAACTTGTCAAGTTCTTCTTCTTGTTGACCTTTGCCGCCGCCATCCCCGCCATCATTTCTGGTGGCGTTGCAGAGCGTGCCAAGTTCTGGCCGCAAATGATTGCCACCGCGATCGTCGTGGGCCTTATCTATCCTGTCTTCGAGGGCATTGCATGGAACCAGCACTACGGCATTCAGGCGTGGATCAAATCCGCGACGGGCGTTGAGTTTCACGATTTCGCAGGGTCCGTGGTGGTGCATGCGGTCGGAGGCTGGCTCGCGCTTCCGGCCGTCCTGCTGCTGGGTGCCCGCGCCAACCGGTACCGCAAGGACGGCTCCATCAGCGCGCACCCACCATCCAACATTCCTTTCCTGGCGCTTGGCGCCTGGATCCTGACTGTCGGGTGGTTTGGCTTCAACGTCATGAGTGCGCAGACCATCGACAAGATTTCCGGCCTGGTGGCGGTCAATTCGCTGATGGCGATGGTTGGCGGCACACTGGTCGCCCTCATGCTGGGCAAGAACGACCCCGGTTTCATTCACAACGGTCCGCTGGCCGGCTTGGTGGCCATATGTGCTGGTTCGGATCTCATGCATCCGCTGGGTGCCTTGGTGACAGGGGGCATCGCCGGTGCCATTTTTGTCGTTATGTTCACACTTACCCAGAACAGGTGGAAGATCGACGACGTGCTGGGTGTATGGCCTCTCCATGGGCTCTGTGGCACCTGGGGTGGGCTGGCTGCAGGCATCTTCGGCACCAAGGCATTTGGCGGCCTGGGGGGCGTAAGCATACTTGCCCAGTTGATCGGTACGGGTCTGGGCGTCGTGTGGGCGGTGACAAGCAGCTACCTTGTTTATAAAGTCCTCAAGACCACACTCGGCTTGCGACTCAGCCAGGAAGAAGAGTTCGAAGGCGCGGATTTGTCGATCCACAGAATTGGCGCAACGCCAGATCGGGAGGTCAATTGGTGAAAGGGAGGGGTCCTGACGTGCACGGATGCTTGCCCTGTGTCTTGGAGGACATGAAGCTGTGACCTGTCGGGCCATTCCCGCCGGGGCAGGTTCAGTTCTTTCAGTCGCAAGCCGTCCCCATGCCGGTGCATGGAAATGGGTACATGAGCCCAAGGCCAGCCAAAAAACAGTTTGATAAATAATTTGCAAAATTCTGGACTTGGCGCATAATCGCCGCGTATTGCCGGAAGACCGGCGATATTTGTATGCGGTGATTAGTCAGTTTCGCGTCTGCTTTAAGTCTTCATTGGTTTGTTGATTGCGGTTATCGGACTCCATCGCTTTTTGAGTTATTTTCAGGAGTCCTTTCATGGGCAACAAACTTTACGTAGGCAACCTGCCTTATTCCTTCCGTGACGAAGATCTGCTGAACGCATTTTCTGCCCACGGTTCTGTCTCCAGTGCCAAAGTCATGATGGAACGTGACACTGGTCGCTCCAAGGGTTTCGGCTTTGTCGAAATGGGCAGCGACGCAGAGGCTCAAGCGGCGATCGGTGCGATGAACGGCCAGCAATATGGTGGTCGTGGTCTGGTAGTCAACGAAGCGCGTCCGATGGAGCCGCGTCCCCCGCGTAGCGGTGGCGGCTTCGGTGGCGGCGCTGGCGGCAGCGGCGGTGGTGGTGGTTACGGCGGTGGCGGCGGCGGAAGCCGTAGCGGTGGCGGCGGTGGCGGTGGTTACGGCGGCGCTGGCGGCGGCGGCGGCGGAAGCCGCAGCGGTGGCGGCGGTGGTTACGGCGGCGGACGCAGCAGCTACTAAGACAGACTCATCCACATCACACGCCACGTGTATTGTGCAGCGAAGGGCCCTTGAGGGGCCCTTTTTCATCGCTCATCGAACCGCCGCTTGCGTGGGCGGCCAGAGAATAGCCTGTCAAAGAGAAAGTTGGGCAACAAGCGCAACACACACGCCACGATTCCCATTTGCCAGGGGATGACGCGGTAGCTGGTGCCCGCCTCGATGGCGCGAACTGCGCGCTCTGCAAACGCAGCAGCCGACATCAGAAAAGGCATCGAATATCGATTCGCGCTGGTCAACGGGGTATCGATGTAGCCCGGGCATATGGTCACAACGCGCACACCTGTTCCGATCAACTCGCCGCGCAAAGACTCGCAATAACTGATGACCGCCGCTTTGCTCGCGCAATAGGCCCCATGGCCAGGAAATCCTCTGATTCCATTGACACTTCCGATTCCCACGACAACACCAGATCCTCTGTGTTGCATTGCTTCGAGAAACGGATGAAAGGTTGCCGCCAAACCGATATTGTTGATGGCAAACAAACGCGCCATGACATCGATGTCCTGCCGCACCGCTGTGTTCATGCCGACACTGACTCCCGCGTTGGCAACGACCACATCGGGAAGTCCCTGTGCTGCCATGCAGGCCGCTGCCGCGCCAACGATACTGTCCACCACTGCCACATCGGCTGCATAGATTTGGTACCGCTGTGGCGCCCACCCTTTCTCAACGGCCCATTGGCGCATTTGGTCCGAACGACGGGCAACCAGAGCCAGGCAATACCCGCTCTCATAAAAGCGATTGGCCAGGGCTTGCCCGATTCCGCTGGAGGCCCCTGTGATGAATACGAGTTTCGCCATGGGAGCCCTGCTGCCTATCTGGCTTGGGCCGGTACCAACGTGCCTTTGACCCTGCCTTGCATCATCATGATCTGTTGCACATTGTCAAAGTCCATGGTGTCCGCCAGGAAGACGTCCTTGCCGCGACGCAACTCAACCGGGCGATTGGATGTCACACGGTCGGAGTTCAGAAAGGCGTGCAAGAACTCGCCTCGAAATTCAAGCCGTGGTGTAGCCAACCCTGTCTGGGTGACCTGGGCATCCCGAACAATCTGGGCACGGCCGAACAACTGCACCTCCGAGCCGTCTCCATTGGTCAAAGCCCGGTTTGCGGTCGCAGTGGTCAATCGCCCCTGTTCGTCAAATGCCCGTATGCGTACCGCATCAATTTCAAGGGTATCGGTGTCAGGGTAATGCCGCGCCGCGGCACCAAATACCTCACTCTTGAGTCGACCCGTTTCTACAAAGGTTCGGACCGAGAAGTTCTTCATGAAATAGTCAGGTTCGTGTCGTGCAGCGCTCGTTGCAGCCGGGCTTCGTATTGCAGGCGTGCTTTGCACCAGCCAGTAAGTGCCCAAGGCCACCAGCCCCATCAACCCGATGGGTAGATAAAGCGACAACCGGTCCCACAGGGAAAGCAGCAGGCGCATCATGCGCCGGCCTCCTTCAACAGCTCCGTGTACCGTCCGCGGGCAATCAGCAGCAGGTCACACAAGTCGCGCACCGCTCCGTGCCCACCAGTCCTGCGCGAAACATAGTCAACACGGGCAATCACCTCTTCATGTGCGTTTCGCGGCGCCGCGGAAAACGCGCAGCGCAGGATCAATGGCAGATCGGGCCAGTCGTCACCCATGACCGCCGCGTCCGACCAGGTCAGGTCCATCCCTTTCAGGGTTGTGATCGCTGCAGCAGACTTGTCCGCGACGCCGTAGTGCGCATGCTCTACCCCGAGGGATTCCAATCGCAAACGCAAAGGCCTGGAATCCCGACCCGTGATGATGACTGGAATGATCCCGGCAGACGACAACATCTTGAAGCCGTAGCCGTCCAGCGTATGAAAGCGCTTGATGGTTTCGCCACGAGACGAAAAATAGAGCCCCCCATCCGTCAAGA
>JAYVRP010000833.1:0-4070 GCA_043776215.1 Rhodoferax sp.
CGCGTTCGGCCGTCTGTGTGCAGGCCGATCGACGCCCGGTCGAAGCCGCCATCGAGCGCCAGTGTCGTCACCAGAGTGTGGGCCGCCGCATCCAGCGAGTTACATGCCAGGACGGAGGCGTACAGGGCCACTGCGGCAACGGCACGTTCGGGCGGCTGGACCGCCATCGGATCATGCATGGTGCCGATTCTAAGGGCCGCAAACTGGCTCTATAGTGGGGGCCACCATGAGGCGAGGCCCCCTTGATGTTGCCAGCACCTGACCTGTTTCCACAGCATGTTCCCGTTCTCATCGCGGGCGGCGGCCCGGTGGGTCTGACGTTGTCGGCACTGCTGGCGCGCCACGGCGTGGCCAACCTCGTGGTCGAAGCCGATGGGTCCTATTGCAGCGGCAGCCGGGCGATCTGCATGTCGCGCCGCTCGCAGGAGATCCTGGGCTGGGTTGGGGCCGACGTGCCCTTGGTGGCCAAGGGTCTTTCCTGGGTCGGCGGGCGCAGCTTCTACCGTGACACCGAGGTGCTGCATTTCGAGATGCCGAGCGAACCCACGCAGCGTTTTGCACCGATGGTGAACATCCAGCAGTATTTCGTGGAGCAGTACGTGCATGGGGCGGCGCACGCCTTCGGCAGTCTGGCACAGGTGCGCTGGGGCTGCCGGGTCACCGGATTGCGGCAGGCGGCCCGGGGCGTGGACGTGACGGTCCAAGCGCCGGACGGCGAGCGCCAGGTGCAGGCCCAGTGGCTGGTGGCCTGCGACGGTGGGCGCAGCACCGTGCGCGAGCAGATGGGGCTGCCACTGCGCGGCATGGAGTACGACGGCCGCTACGTGATCGTGGACATCCGGCAGAAGACGCGCCGCGCTGTAGAGCGGCTGGCGTGGTTTGACCCGCCGAGTAATCCCGGCTCCACGATTTTGATGCACCGTCAGCCCGAGGATGTGTGGCGCATCGATTACCAGATCCGTGCCGACGAAGACCCGGCGCAGGCTTTGAAGCCCGAGAACGTGTTGCCGCGCGTGCAGAGCCATCTGCAGATGATCGGCGAGGACGCACCGTGGGAAGTGTTGTGGATCTCGATCTACAACGCCAAGTGCCTCACTCTGGAGAGTTACCGCCATGGGCACGTGATGTTTGCCGGTGACGCCGCGCACCTGGTACCGATTTTTGGCGTGCGCGGCCTCAACTCCGGCCTGGACGACGCGGGCAACCTGGCCTGGAAACTGGCGCGTGTCGTGCACGGCCGCTCGCCGGACCGGCTGCTGGATTCGTATTCGAGCGAACGTGTGCAGGCGGCGCGGGAAAACATGGCCTATGGCGCCAAGAGCACCGAATTCATGGCGCCACCCGATTTCGCGTTCGAGTTGATGCGCGAAGCCACGTTGCGCCTGGCGCTGGCCGACGCCACGGTGCGGCCCCTGATCAACCCGCGCCAATCGGCGCCCGTCCTGTATGCGGACTCGCCCTTGAATCTTCCCGACGCCAAGGCTTCCTGGGCAAACGACCTGGCAGCGCCTGGTGCGCCGGCGCCGGAGGCCTTGCTGCCCGATGGCACCCATCTCAGCACGCGCTTCGGTGCTGACTTCGTGTGCCTGGTGTTCGCCAGCACCTTGCCGGGCGACTTGCAGGAACTGGCCGCTCGCGGCATTGGCGTGGTGCTGCTGCCACCGTCCTGCACCCAGGCCTGGCAGCGCTACGGGTTGGGCCACGGTGTGCGCGAAGCCCTGATTCTGGTGCGGCCGGACGCTTATGTCATGGGCCGCTGGACGGACTGTGATGCCACGGCCCTCGTCACCGCCTTCGACGCATCCGGAGTGCCCGTATGAACGACCAGGACCTGGACCAGTGTTACAGCGCCCTGTGCCAGGCGATGTCGGGCGTGGGCCCGGACAAGGCGGCCTTGTTCCTGGCGATGCTCTGCCTGTCACTGGTCAGCCGAGCCGGCCAGGCGGCGGACGTGCTGGACTTGATCGAACAGGCCCGCACGCAATGCGGGGCGGCCAGCGAAGGCGGCCAGCCGGCGGGAGCGGCTACCCCGCGCCCAGCGCGACAGCCACCCGGTAAGTGACAAACGAGGCTGCATAAGCCAACGCAAACAGATAAGCGGCCATCAGCAGCGGCATGGTCCAGCCGCCGGTTTCCCGCTTGACCGTGGCCAATGTGGACAGGCACTGTGGCGCAAATACGTACCAGGCCAGGAGCGACAGCGCCGTTGCCAGCGACCAGGTTCTGGCGATGAGCGGCGAGAGCGCCTGTGCGGTATCGGTGGCGGTGGCCGACAAGGCATACACGGTGCCCAGCGCGCTCACGGCCACCTCGCGCGCTGCGAGCCCGGGCACCAGGGCAATGCTGATCTGCCAGTTGAAGCCGATCGGCGCGAAGACCACCGCCAGCGCGTGCCCGACCATGCCCGCGATGCTGTATTCGATCGGCGCGCCGGTGGCACCTGCGGGTGCGCCCGGAAAACTGGCCAGAAACCACAGGGCCACGGTCAGCACCAGGATGATGCCCCCCACCCGGCGCATGAAAATCACCACCCGTTGCCACAGCCCGATGGCGATGTTGCGCGCGGCCGGCCAGTGGTACGTGGGCAGCTCCATCATCAGCGAGCGCACCTGGCCGCGGGTGGTGAAACGCTTGAGCACCCAGGCCACCAGCAGTGCGCCGCCGACACCGGCGACATACAGACCGAACAGCACCAGGCCCTGCAACTCGATGCCGCCCATGACCTGACGCGCAGGGACGAAGGCCCCGATCAGCAATGCGTACACCGGCAGGCGGGCCGAGCAGGTCATCATCGGCGCGATCATGATCGTTACCAAACGGTCGCGCGGATTGGCTATCGTGCGCGCCGCCATGATGCCGGGGATGGCGCACGCAAAACTCGACAACAAGGGAATGAACGAACGCCCCGACAGGCCCACGCCTCCCATCAGGCGGTCCAGCAGGAAGGCGGCCCGCGGCAGGTAGCCCGATTCCTCCAGCACCAGGATGAAGAAGAACAGGATGATGATCTGCGGCAGGAACACCAGCACGCCGCCGGCCCCTGCGATGACGCCATCCACCAGCAGACTGCGCAGCGCGGTGTCCGGCAACACCCGGGTCACCAGCTCGCCCACGCCAGCGGTGGCTTGCTTGATCAGGTCCATCGGCACCACGGCCCACGAGAATACCGCCTGGAATACGAAGAACAGGATGACCGCCAGCAGCAGCGGGCCCAGCCAGGCATGCAGCACGAGCGCGTCGATGCGGTCGCTCGCCGTGTGGGGCATGGCCACATCCAGGCCCAGCCGCTGCAGGATACCCTGCACCGACGCATGGTCCCCCTCGTCGTGCAGCACCTCGGCCGGTGCCTCTGCTGTTCGCCACAAGGAACGGTTTTCCAGCAAGGCGCGCAAGGGGGCGTCACCTTCGGATTTGACCGCGACGGTGGCCACCACCGGCATGCCGAGTTCGCGTGACAACGCGCCGGCGTCGATGTGCAGGCCCCGGCGCCTGGCAAGGTCGACCATGTTGAGGGCCACGACGCAGGGTAGCCCGGTGCGCTGCACCGCCAGCACCAGGCGCAGGTTGCGCCTCAGGTTCGTGGCATCCACCACGCACACCACCAGGTCAGGGCGTTTCTCGCCACGGGCGCGGCCTTGCAGCACATCGCAGGTGACACGCTCGTCGGGCGAGCGTGGATGCAGGCTGTAGGCGCCGGGCAAATCGAGCACGCGCAGGGATTTGCCTGCGGCGGTGCGTAATTTGCCCTCCTTGCGTTCCACCGTCACACCGGCATAGTTGGCCACTTTCTGGTGGCTGCCAGTCAGCAGGTTGAAGAGGGCGGTCTTGCCGCAGTTGGGATTGCCCACCAGCGCCACCAGTGGCCCGCCGCGGTGCACATGGACAACGGCCTCGGTCATACGGGGCGCACAGTGACGCAGGCCGCCTCGGCCCGGCGCAGGGCGAAAGTTGAATGCCCGATCCGCACCACCAAGGGGTCACCGCCCCACGGGCTGCGCGCCGTGACCATGACCGCCTCCCCCGGGAGGAAGCCGATTTCAGCCAGCCAGCGCGACCACTCTGGCGCATCA
>JAYVRP010000834.1:0-4067 GCA_043776215.1 Rhodoferax sp.
GTCAGTGCATCGGCGAGAATGCTTTTGACCACGGCCGGACCGGTGGCCTTGTTTTCCTTGACGCGGCGCTTGAGGTCTTCGAGCAGGTGCTGTGTGGCCTTGACGCCGGCGTCTGCCAGCACCAGTGCCGATTCCAGTTCTTCGTACAGCGCCTCGTCAATCTTCGTCCCGGTAAAAACGGTGGCGATGCTCGAACTGGTCTTGCGCAGGCCGACGCGCAAGCGCGAAACCCAGGAGTTCCGGGCCGAGACGGCGACCGGGGCGGTTTCGGTCGGGGGCCCGGGCCGCGAGAAGCGCACCGCGCCGTCACGTAAAGCATCGGGCGCCAGGGTGTCGGGGGCGATGGTGGTGGCGTTGGGTGCGACTGTCTTGTCGGGGTCTGCCGGGGCGGGTGGGGGTTTTTTCCTGAAAAAGCTGAACATTTGTGGCGATCCTGCGATCACACCATTCTATGAAACGTCTACTGACCTGGATTTGCCTGTGGGCTGGCGCCGCGGCCCACGCCCAGACTGGAACCGAAATTGCGCAGTTCACGTTGCCCAATGGGTTGACCGTCATTGTCAAGCCTGACCGCCGTGCACCCACGGCGGTGCACATGTTGTGGGTCCGCGCAGGCGCGATGGACGAGGTGGATGGCACGTCAGGCGTGGCCCATGTGCTGGAACACATGATGTTCAAGGGAACCGATACCTTGCGTCCGGGGGAGTTCTCGCGCCGCGTGGCTGCGTTGGGTGGCCGGGAAAACGCCTTCACGGCGCGTGACTACACGGGTTATTACCAACAGATTCCGGCCAACCGCCTGGAGGACGTCATGCGTCTGGAATCCGACCGGTTCGCGCACAACCGGTGGGACGACACCGAATTCGCCAAGGAAATTGAAGTCGTCAAGGAAGAGCGGCGCCTGCGCACCGATGACAATCCCCGCGCGCAGCTCCATGAGACCATGTCCGCCGGGATTTTTGTTGCGTCGCCTTATCGCCGGCCCATCGTCGGCTGGATGAACGACCTGGACGCCATGACACCCGCGGACGTGCGGGAGTTTTATCAGCGTTGGTATGTTCCGGCCAATGCCGCACTCGTGGTGGCTGGCGACGTGGACGTGGCCCAAGTCCGCGAATGGGCCGACAAGTATTACGGAGTGGTCGCGGCGCGGCCTTTGCCCGCGCGCAAGCCCCGTCTGGAACCGGCCCAAAGTGGCATGCGCCGCATGGATGTCAAGGCGCCAGCGGACCAAGCCTACGTCTCGCTGGCCTTCAAGGTGCCAGGACTGTCCGCCACGGGCCTGGCCAGCGCAAGCGCGACCGACTCCGACAACGATGCCCTGGCACTGACCGTGCTGGCCGCCGTGCTGGACGGGTACAGCGGCGCGCGGCTGGACCGGGCTTTGACGCAGGGGGACGAGCGCGTCGCCGACAGTGCCGGCGCGTACAACGGCTTATGGGGCCGCGGCCCGCAACTCTTCACGCTGGACGGCGTTCCGGTCAAGGGCAAGACCGCCGAGCAGGTCGAGCAGGCCTTGCGCGCGCAGGTCGCCCGGGTGGCCAGTGACGGCGTGTCAGAGTCGGAGCTCAACCGCGTCAAGACCCAATGGGTGGCCAGTGAAATCTACAAGCTCGACTCCGTGTTCAACCAGGCGCGCACGCTGGGCAGCCATTGGGCGCTGGGCCTGCCACTTGATGCCGGCGAGCGTCTGGTGGACCGTTTGCGTGGTGTACAGGCGGCCCAGGTCCGGGCGGTTGCGGCCAGGTACTTCGGCGAAGACCAGTTGACGGTGGCCACTCTGCGACCGCAAGCACTCGATCCTGGCCGCAAGGCACGGACCCCGCCCTCCGGAACCCGGCACTGAGGACGCGCCATGACCATTTGTTCTGTCTTGCGCCATTGCGCGGTGTGGGTCCTTGCCGCCGTCTTGGGCCATTACGCGTGGGCAGGTATTCCGATTCAGCAATGGTCGATGCCCTCCGGGGTCCGGGTGTATCTCGTCGAAAGCCACGCGATTGCCATGGTCGACGTCCAGATCGACTTCGACGCCGGTGCGCGGCGCGACCCCAGGGACAAAGCCGGCCTGGCCAGTGTGACAGCCGGCATGGCCTCCAAGGGGGTGCTCGCGGGTGCGGGTGCTGCCGAGTCGGCACTCGACGAAAACGGGCTCAGTGAAGCCTGGGCCGATCTGGGGGCGTCTTTTGGTGCCGGGGCCAGCAGCGACCGCATGAGTTTTTCACTGCGCTCCCTGACCTATCCCGATTTGCTGGGCAAGGCGGCACGGTTGGCGGCCCGGCAGTTGGGCCAGCCCGCGTTTCCGCAGCCAATCTGGCAGCGTGAACGCGAGCGACTCGATGCGGCCATCAAGGAGTCCAATACGCGCCCGTCCACGGTGGCCGGGCGTGCGTTTGCCTCGGAGGTGTACGGGCTGCACCCTTATGGTTACGAGATGAATGCGTTGACACTGGCCCACATCGAGGTGCCAGACATGCAGGCGTTGTATGGCAGGCTGATCCTGCCGTGCCGCGCCAAAGTCTCGATTGTCGGGGCGGTCACCCGTGCGCAAGCCCAGGAGTTGGTCACGGTGCTGTTCTCGCGACTGCCCGCGGGACCCACAAGCGCCGGGTGTGCACCGCTGCCAGTGGTTGCAGAAGTGGCTGCGCTGGCAAAGCCGGTGGAGCGGGTTATCGCATTCGATGCGGCGCAGGCCCATGTGTTGCTCGGGCAGCCTGGATTCAAGCGTGACGACCCCGACTTCTTCGCCTTGACTGTGGGCAACTACATTTTGGGGGGCGGCGGCTTTGTTTCCCGGCTGACGTCCGAGGTGCGTGAAAAGCGCGGTTTGAGTTACAGCGTGTACAGCTATTTCTCGCCCGGACTGCATGCCGGCGCTTTCACCGTGGGGCTGCAGACCCGGCCCGACCAGGCCAGCCAGGCTGTGGCCGTCTCACGCGACGTTCTCGCACGCTTCGTGCAGGATGGGCCGAGCCAGGATGAGCTGGATGCCGCTGTGTCCAACCTCGTGGGCGGTTTTGCACTGCGCATCGACAGCAACCGCAAGTTGCTGGAAAACGTGTCGAATATCGCCTGGAACGAGCTGCCACTGAACTACCTCGACAGCTGGACGCAACAGGTGCAACGTGTGACGCTGGCCGATATTCGTGCCGCCTTTTCGCGCAAGCTGCAGCCTGACCGGATGGTGACCGTGATCGTCGGCGGCCGCAGCGCGGGCAACTGAGTGGGGCCGAAGGGCCGCTTGCCAATGACCTACACCCTGTACTACTCCCCGGACAGTGCCAACATCATCGTGCGCACGGTGTTGGAAGAGCTGGCCCAGCCGTATGGCGATGTGCTGGTGGACCGGGCTGGCGCGGTACCAAGCAGCGCCGCATTCCGTGCCATGAACCCGCAGGGCCTGCTGCCGGTGCTGGTGACTGCGGAGCAGGACGAGCCGCTATTCGAGACGGCAGCCATCCTGCTGTACCTGGCCGAGCGCCATGGCGCGTTGATGCCGCACGACCCGCGGGCGCGGGGCCGGGCACTCAAATGGCTGTTCTTCCTGTCCAACACCCTGCATGCGGACTTGCGCGTGCGCTTCTACAGCCCACGGTATGTGGCGGACCCGGCCGCCATACCCACGCTGCGCCTCGCGATGCGACAGCGTGTGCTGGACCATTTCGCGCTGCTCGATGCCGAGATTGCGCGCCACGGCGGGCCGTGGTTGCTGGGCCCGGAATGCAGCATTTGCGATATCTACCTGGCCTGGTGCGCACGCTGGGCGCAGTTGTACCCTGTGGGCGAGGGCGTGCCGGGTTCATCACTGGCGCAGCTGCACCACCTGACTGTATTGCTGCGGGCCATGCAGGAGCGCCCGGCGGTGGTGCGCGCTTGCATGCGTGAAGAAATTACCGGCACGGCATTCACCGATCCGGTGTTGCCTACGCCGAGCCAGGGTTCGGTGATCGGTTGAAGACCGTCGCATGAGGACAGGTCGGACGCTGGCCGCCGTGGCGTTGTCGTCCGCGCGCTGAATTTCCCGATAAGCTTCCCGTTATGGTCAAAAAACCCACCCGCAAGACCTCACG
>JAYVRP010000835.1:0-4067 GCA_043776215.1 Rhodoferax sp.
GCCACCATCAGCGTGCTGGCCATGTAACCCTGGTTGATCTGCAGGTCATGCATGTCAAAAGCGACCGCATCCACCGCAAACGTGTTCGCGGCCGGTGCAGTGCCAGGGCCGGACAGGAGCCGAGACACCAGGGGCACGGAAATGGAGACCGGGACACCCAGCGACTGGGCGGCGGCGTAGGCCGCGGTCAGGCTCTGGACATCGTCGTTGCGCGGGGGCAGGAATGCAGCCGCAAGTGGTGCAAACACCGGATCCGCTGATAACAGCACCCGGGGCTCCAGGGCCTCGATCCGGAACATATCGCGTATGCGGCGCGCCAGTGGTTTCTTCTTGACGGTTTTCATCCTGCATCCTCAGCGCCGGGTGTAAAAACAATTGCTCACATTTCCGGCATTGGACACCATATCACGGCCCGACCCTTGCGCCAAAACATGCCAGCGGAAATAGCCCACAACGCACCGTAAATGGTCAAGCCGTGCCTTTGACCCGCTCTTGACGGCAACGGCAAGTTCTTCGGCATGAATGTCGCTTTTTGCCATCCATTGGCGCGGCAGCCACCATGACAAGCCGGGCACCGCAGAATCAGGCGGGCTTACCGGCTCGTGTCACACAATTGCCAAACCAGTGCCATACGCGTGTCACCGGCCGATCGCAGACTCCTTGCAACAACCAAGGAGTCCGCCGTGAAGGAACTGCCAACCCCCAGCCTGCCCCCGAGTCTCGTGGCCCTGCCCCGGGGGTCGCTTCGTCCAGGCCACGCGCCTGGCCCTGAAGCTGCGCCGGCTCAGGCTGTGCGGGGAGGACTCCAGGTGGCCTGGGCCCGGCACCAGGACGAAGTCCGCCAGGCGCAGCGGCTGAGGTACTTGGTGTTCGCCGTCGAGATGGGCGCCCGCCTCCAGACACCCGTGCCGGGCCACGATGTCGACCTGTTCGACGATTTTTGCGAGCATCTGCTGGTGCGCGATGCCACCACGCAGGAAGTGGTGGGCACCTACCGCGTGCTGACGCCGGCCCAGGCCCGGCGCGTCGGCAGCACCTACAGCGATACCGAATTCGACCTGACGCGCTTGCGTGACCTGCGCCAGCGCATGGTCGAACTCGGGCGCAGCTGCGTGCACCCGGATCACCGCCAGGGCGGCGTCATCCTGGCCCTGTGGGGAGCACTGGCCGGATTCATGGCACGTAATCGCCTCGACACCATGGTGGGTTGCGCCAGCATTCCACTGCGCCACGGCGGTGCCTGCGGTGTCGCTGGCGGCGGCAATGCCGCCGCCAGCATCTGGAACCGGGTTCGCCACAGGCATTTGGCACCGCTCGAATACCACGTACGCCCCCGACTGCCACTGCCGGTGGACCAGTTCGACGGCACACTGGACATCGAGCCACCAGCGCTGATCAAGGGCTATCTGTGCCTGGGTGCCGAGGTGCTCGGTCCACCGGCCTGGGATCCGGATTTCAACACTGCCGACCTGCCCATGATGCTGCGCATGGCCCAGCTGCCGGCGCGTTACCGCAAGCATTTCCTGGTGGCCTGATGCGCGCCGCCTTCGATGCCAGCGGCCTGTGGGACATGGGCCACCTGCAGACGGGCAATGCAGACACACCCCTGCACCCGCCAGCACACCGGCACCATCGCGCGGTTTTCATCTCCGATCTGCACCTGGGCACGCCCGGCTGCCAGGCCGAGGAACTGCTGGAATTTCTGAAAACGCACCCCAGCGACTTCCTCTATCTGGTAGGCGACATCATCGACGGCTGGCAGTTGCGCCGCAAGTGGTACTGGCCGCAAACCCACAACGACGTGGTGCAGAAAATTCTCAAACGCGCGCGCAAGGGCTGTCGCGTGGTGCTGGTACCCGGCAACCACGACGAATTCGCGCGCCAGTTTGCCGGCCTGCATTTCGGCGGCATCGAGGTGGCCATGGAAGCGGTGCATATCACGGCCTGCGGCAAGAGCCTGTGGGTTGTGCATGGCGACACGTTCGACGCGGTGATCCAGAGCGCGAAGTGGCTGGCCTACCTGGGGGACAACCTGTACGAGATCACACTCAAGCTCAACCGCCACCTGAACCGTCTGCGGGGCCGCCTGGGATTTCCGTACTGGTCGTTGTCGGCCTATCTGAAACACAAGGTCAAGAGCGCATTGAACTACGTCACGGACTTCGAGGAAGCCGTTGCCCGTGAAGCGCGCAAGCGGGGGCACCAGGGCGTCGTCTGCGGGCATATCCACCGTGCCGAGATGCGCGACATTGGCGGCACCACGTACTGCAACGACGGGGACTGGGTGGAAAGCTGTACCGCACTGGTGGAGCACCTGGACGGCCGATTGGAACTGCTGCACTGGCACCCCTTACCGCTGGTGGCCACGGCAGCGCAGGCCATCGCATGAAGCTCGCCCTTGTCACGGACGCGTGGGAACCGCAAGTCAACGGGGTGGTGACCACCTTGCGTGAACTGGTGCGCGAACTTGCCCACCTCGGCCACACGGTGGAAGTGGTGCACCCCGGGCAGTTCCGCACCCGCCCCTGCCCCGGCTACGCCGGTATCGACCTGGCGGTGCGGCCTGCCCGCCAATTGCGCCAGCAGTTGTGCGCCTTGGCCCCCGACGCGGTCCACATCGCCACCGAAGGGCCGTTGGGCTGGGCGGCCAGGCGCCACTGCCTGCAGCAGCGCATGGCCTTTACCACTGCGTTCCACACCCGCTTCCCGGAAATCCTGCAGGCGGCGCTGCGTGTTCCTCTGCCTTTGGGTTATGCGCTGTTCCGGCACTTTCACAGGCCCTCTTCCGGTGTGATGGTGCCAACCCGCAGCGTGCAGCAGATGCTCTCGCAGCGGGGCTTCACCCATCTGCGCGCCTGGACGCACGGAGTCGACACGGGCCTGTTCGCCTACCAGGCGCACAGCCGCAATCACCTGCTGACCGACGGCCTGGCGCGGCCCGTGTCGCTGTTTGTCGGGCGCGTCTCCTACGAGAAGAACATCGCCGCCTTTCTGGACCTGCAGGTGCCAGGCACCAAGATCGTGTGTGGCGTGGGCCCCCTCGCGTCCAGCCTGCGGCAGCGTTATCCGCAGGTTCGCTGGCTTGGTGTGCTTCCCAGGCACGAACTGGCGCAGGTGTACGGTGCGGCCGACGTGTTTGTGTTCCCCAGCACCTCGGAGACGTTCGGCCTGGTGATGCTCGAAGCCATGGCCTGCGGCACGCCCGTGGCAGCGTATCCCTCGGATGGACCGTCCGAGGTACTCGCCGACAACCAGGGCGGCGTATTGCACCGTGACCTGCGTCAGGCCTTCTTCGGCGCACTCGCCACGCCGCGCCCGGCGGCCCGTGCACGGGCACAGGCATTCAGCTGGGAGCAGGCGGCCCGGCAATTTGCGGCGCATCTCGTCCCGGCACGCGACAACACCGGTGCCCAGGAACCGACCACAACGGCGTCCCATGCCCACTGACAGCGCAGTGCCGCCGGCGCGGCCTGGTGCGCCCGCAACGACCCGGGACGGCAATAGCGGTATGCTTTCTGCAACATCCAGCGGCCCGCGACGGCCAGGAGCAAACATGGACTTGATTCTCTGGCGGCACGCCGATGCCGATGACTGGGTAGAAGGCTGCGACGACATGGAACGCGCGCTGACACCGCGCGGCCTCAAGCAGGCCGCGCGTATGGCCACCTGGCTGGACCGCCAGTTACCCGAGGGCACGCGTGTCCTGTGCAGCCCGGCCCGGCGATGCCAGCAAACCGCGACCGCGCTCGGCCGAAAATTCAAGACGCGCCCCGAACTGGCACCCGACACCCTGCCCGCCGCGCTGCTTGCGGCAGCCCAATGGCCCGGCTCCAAACAGGCGGTGCTGATCATCGGCCACCAGCCGGCTCTGGGGGCCACCATCGCCCAGCTGCTGCCTTTCAAGTTCGACAACTGCCCGGTGCGCAAGGGTGCCGTGTGGTGGTTGCGCACGCGCGAGCGGGACGGCCAGGAACAGACCGTGGTGGTGGCGGTGCAGTCTCCCGATACGCTGTAAGGCCCCGCCCGGATGGCCCGTGGGCCAAGGGACCGGGTTTGTACGGAGCCGC
>JAYVRP010000836.1:0-4067 GCA_043776215.1 Rhodoferax sp.
TGACGCCAACAGCGGCAGCATCGTGCTCGAGGGCCGTGACATCACCCGCGCGCGGCCCGGGCAAATTGCCCGCTTCGGTGTGACCCGCACGTTCCAGAATATCGAACTTTTCGACAACGCCAGCGTGCTGCAGAACGTGCTCGTGGGGCGCCATATCCACATCGCGACCAACCTGTTTACCGAGATTTTCCGGCTTCCGCACGTGGTTCGGCAAGAGGTGGCGGCGCGGCGGCGCGTAGAGGAGATCATCGAGTTCTTGCGCCTGCAACGCTACCGCGACAGCCTGGTCGGGAGCCTTCCCTATGGCGTGCGCAAGATGGTCGAACTGGGGCGTGCACTCGCCGGCGACCCACGCCTGCTGCTGCTCGACGAGCCGTCCTCCGGTTTGAATGTCGAGGAGACGGATGAAATCGGCATGTGGATCCGCGACATCCGTGATGTGCTGGGCATCACGGTGCTCATGGTGGAGCACGACATGCGCCTGGTATCTGCGATCTCGGACCGCGTGATGGCCCTCAACTACGGGCGTCTGCTCGCCATTGGCAGCGCAGCCGAGGTCCAGCGCAACCCAGACGTGGTGGCCGCGTACCTGGGCAGCTGAATGAAGCGCACCACATGACCATGGGCATGCTGGAAATCTCCAACCTGGAAGCCGCATACGGCCCGGTGCAAGCCCTGCGCGGCGTTACGCTACATGTGGAGCGAGGTAACATCGTGGCCCTGCTCGGTGCCAATGGTGCGGGCAAGACCACGGTGCTCAAGACCATCAGCGGCATCGTCGATCCGCGCCGCGGAAGCGTGCACTTCGATGGTCAGGACCTCGCCGGGATGGACCCGAGCCGCATCGTCGGACTGGGCCTGAGCCACGTGCCCGAGGGGCGTGAAGTGTTCCGTTTGCGTACGGTCCACGAGAACCTGATCCTTGGCGCCTACCGACGCAGCGACAGCGCCGACATCCGGGCCGACATCGAGCGCATGTACGGCTACTTCCCGATCCTCAAGGAGCGGGCCAAACAGCGCGCTGGCCTCCTGTCGGGCGGGCAACAACAGATGCTCGCCATCAGCCGTGCGCTGATGGCGCGCCCGCGCCTGCTGCTGCTCGATGAGCCGTCGCTGGGTCTGGCGCCCGTGCTGGTCAAGGAAATCTTCGCCATCATCCGGCGCCTGCGCGAGGAAGGCATCACTATTCTGCTGGTCGAACAGAACGCCGCGATGGCCCTGGATGTAGCCGACTACGGGTACATCATGGAAGTAGGTCGGATCGCGCTCGAAGACGATGCCGCGGCGCTGCGCAACAATCCGACCGTGCGTGAGTTCTATCTGGGCATCAGCCAGGAGGGTGTCGTAGTGCCCGCCGGTGTACGCTGGAGGCGCAAGGCCTTATGGCGCTGACGGACCACTCGACCACCGATGCGCAACGCACCCTGCCAGCGGAGTTCAGCGCAGTGGCGGCGGCCCGCGGTGCTGCCGTGGCCCTGCGCTGGAAACATCTTGGAATATGGGACAACATCACCTGGCACACCTATTCCGATGCAGCCCGCGACGTGGGGTGCGCCATGCTGACGTTCGGTGTAGTGCGTGGTGACCGGGTCGCCGTGGTCTCGGACACACGGCCCGAGTGCCTGTACGTGGAGTTCGGAGCGTTTGGCGCCGGTGCCATACCGGTGGCGCTGTCGGCAAACCATTCGGCGCGATACCTCGAGCACGAACTGCATGACTGCGCGCCGCGCATCCTGTTCGTCGAGAACGAAGAGCAACTGCACAAGGCCCTGGGCTTGATGGTCCGGTTGCCCGCACTGGAGCAGATTGTTTACCTGGATGGCCGCGGCCTGCATGCGTTCCAGCATCCAATGGTGCTATCGCTGAGGGAGTTCATGCAGCGCGGACGGCAGTTCCACGCGGCGAACCCCGCCCGATGGGACGTGGAGGTACGGGCGGCCCAGGCCGACGACGTCGCCTTGATCGTCTACACCGCCGCCAGCACGGGTCCGTCACGGGGCGTGCTGCTCACGCACCGCAACCTGTTTGTCCAGCTCGATGCACTGCAAGCGCTGGTGCCGGCAGTCGATGGCGACTGGCAATTGAGCTGCTTGCCGATGGCGTATGTGCTGGAGCGTTGTTTCTACGCGTACCGGCAATTGACCCGCGACACGGTTGTGCATCTTGGCGAAGGATTGCCGGCCGTGATCGAGAACCTGCGTGAAGTCTCTCCGCAGGTGGTACTGGCGGTACCACGTGTTTGGGAAAGGCTGCATTCGGTGGCCAGCATGGCCATCGCCAATGCCACGCCCTTCGGCCAATGGGGCTACCGCATGGCGCTGGCGGCCGGCGCGCGCGTGGCCGACTGCCGCCGCAACGCCCAGCCCATTCCAGCATGGTTGCGCCTACAGCATCTGCTGGTGCGCTGGACCTACCAGAAGCGCATCCTCGGGCTTATCGGTCTGCGCCGCGCCAGATGCCTGGTGTCTGGTGCGGCGCCCATCTCGGCCGAACTGGTTCGCTGGTATGGCGCACTCGGCCTTGACATGGTGGAGGTCTACGGGCTGGCCGAGGTTACCGGGTATGCGGCAACCTGTGGTGGTGCGCCGCCGCCCCAAGACGTGGTGACGAACGCGCGGATAAGGCTGGGGCCGGATGGCGAGATCCAGATTCACGGGCAGCATGTGTTCGGCGGTTATCTGAACCAGCCGGCGCAGTTTGCAAAGGCCGTGGACAACGGCTGGTTGCGCACCGGTGATGCGGGCAGCGTCGATGCCACCGGCGCCCTGCACGTGACTGGCCGGCTGCTCGACAGATTTTGCCTTTCCGACGGGACCCAGGTCGCGCCGTCGACGCCGGAGGTGCGTATCAAGCTCAGCCCCTACGTGTCGGATGCCGTCGTCGTCGGGGCCGGGCGATCACATCTGGCTTGCTTGATCATGATCGACCACGACAACGTGGCGCGCTTCGCACAGGAAAAAGACATTCCGTTTTCCAATTTTGCCAGCCTGGCCCGCTCGCCGGAAGTGCGGCGCCTGATCCAGGCCGAGCTCGACATCGCGAACAGCGAATTTGCCAGTGCTTTGAAGATCCGCTGCTTCGAATTGATTGCCGTTGAGCTGACCGCGGCAGACGAAATCTTGACACCGGTGTTGAGCCTGCGCCGGCGCGTGGTGTTGCAGCGCCACGGAGATTTGATCGAAGGCATGTACACCCGCGAGGGTGGTTCCAACTGAAAGGAAAAATCATGGGAAAAATGAGCGACGCTTACAAAAAATCGCTGGCGGCATGGGCGCGCGGTGATGCCGAAGGGATGTTTGCAGACTACGCGGACGACATCGAGTGGTACCCCAACCGGTCGATGAATCCGATTCGGGGCAAGGCCGCCATGCGCGAGTTCATGGCCAAGTTCGGCAAGGGCATGACCGATATCTCGTACGAGCAGACCCACATGGTGGAGAGCGGCAACCTGCTGTTTGTCGAGGGCACCGAAAACTACACCAAGAAGGGCAAGAAAATCACGGTTCCGTACGCCGGCGTCGTCGAGTTCCGCGACGGCAAGTTCGTCTCGTGGCGCGACTACTTCGACCTGAAATCCCTCGAGGCCGCACTGGCGGGCTAAATCCGCCGAACGGCTCGCATTTCGCGCGCAGCCTCAGCCTCTCAGTCGAGCTTTTCGCGCCGGACGACGATGCCGGCCTTGTCCCGGTCCCAGGTGTCGGGCGTGACGGACTGTGCGCGCAGCTCGGCCTTCTGGATCTTGTTGGTCGGCGTCTTGGGTAGTTGCGGCAGCACCCGGATGTACCGCGGCAACATGAAGTGGGCCATGCGCTTGGTCAGGAAGGCCAGCAGTGCGGACTCGTCGATGGACTGGCCCGGTTTGGGCGCTACAACAACCATCACGTCATCTTCGCCAGCCGGGCTGGGCACCGGTATCGCAGCGGCTTCCTGCACTGCCGGGTACGCTATCACCTCGCGTTCCACTTCGAGCGACGATATGTTCTCGCCGCGCCTGCGGATCGCATCCTTGGCGCGGTCGATGAAATAGAAATTGCCAGCCTGGTCCTTGCGAAAAACGTCGCCGCTAT
>JAYVRP010000837.1:0-4062 GCA_043776215.1 Rhodoferax sp.
CAGGCGCGTTCCAGGTAATACAGGTCGTCGAACGCCCAGGCCATTGTGGCGCCAACCACCGTGACACCGTGGCTGGCCATGAACAGGACATCCTTTCCAGTGAGGGTTTGCGCGATACGCTGGCCCTCGGCCGCGTCCAGTGCCACACCGGCGTAAGTGTCGTCGTAGGCCACACGGTCCCAGAAGCGCAGGGCGTTCTGGTGGCACCAGGCAAGCCGACCGTCCTGCACCAGCGTGAGAGCGGTGGCGTACGGCATGTGGGTGTGCAGGATGACCTTGGCGTGCGGATGGAGCCGGTGTATCCATGAATGGATGAAAAACGCGCTCGGCTCCAGCGGGTGGCGGCCCTCCAGCACCTGCCCCTGTCCATCGATCAGCAACATGTCGGCGGTCGACACCTCGCTCCAGTGCCGTCCTTGCGGATTGATGAGGTAACGGTCCGGGCCGACTTCCACGGAAAAGTGGTTGCAGACACCTTCGTTGAGGCCCAGGTGGGCGGCCCAGCGCAGTGCGGCCGTCAGGTCTTCTCTTGCTGTCGCATGTGGATCCAGGAGCTTGCCCAGGTGGTGGAGTGTTCGCCAGGCGTTGGCGGGGGCTCCGGTGTGGCATCGTACACAGACCCGGTGCCCGGTCCGCCGCTTTCTTGCACAATCTCCGGCATGTTGCCGTCGTACCTGCTGCTCGATCTGGAGACCACAGGCGGAAATCCGGTGGCGGACCGCATCACCGAGGTCGCCGTCGTGCGCGTTGAGGAGGGCCGTGAGGTGGCGCGCTGGAGCACGCTGGTGAACCCGGGCACACGCATCCCGCCGTTCATCGAAACCCTCACTGGCATCAGCAATGCCATGGTGGAAGATGCGCCCCGATTCGAAGCGGTGGCGCCGCGGCTGCTGGAACTGCTGGACGGGGCGGTGCTGGTGGCGCACAACGCGCGCTTTGACCACGGGTTCCTGAAAAACGCTTTCGAACGCTTGCAGGTGAATCTGCGCGTCAGATCGCTGTGCACGGTACGGCTGTCGCGCAAGTTGTATCCGCAGCACCGCAACCACGGGCTGGATGCGATCATCGCGCGCCATGGCCTGCCGGTGCAGGAGCGCCACCGGGCGATGGGGGACGTGGACATGGTGCTGGCGTGGCTGCGAATCGCGGCGCAGGAGCTGGGGCCCGAGCGCCTGCGCCATGTTGCAGGGGAGCTGGTGCGTGGCACCTCCAGCCTCCCGCCGCACCTCGAAACTGCGATCACCGACATTGCGGATACGTGCGGTGTCTACCTGTTCTACGGCGAGGGACCGGCGCCGCTGTATGTCGGCAAAAGCGTGCACCTGCGCGCCCGGGTTCTGTCCCATTTCCAGGCCGACCATGCGGATGCTCGCCAGATGCGCTTGACCCAGGAGACCCGGCGGGTGGAGGTCCGCAAGACCGCCGGCGAATTCGGCGCCCTGCTGCTGGAGGCGCGCCTGGTCAAACAGTTGCAGCCGGCCTACAACCGGCATTTGCGCCAGGCACGCCAGCTGTGTGCCTGGCGGCTGGCGCCCGACCCGCAGGCGCAGCCGTCGGTACATCTGGTCGAGGGCGATGCGCTGCAGCCGCAGGAACTGGGTCAGTTGCATGGCGTGTTCCGGTCCAGGCGCCAGGCCATCGACGCCCTGCGCGAACTGGCCGACACCCATGGTCTGTGCCCACGCCTGCTGGGGCTGGAGTCCGGGCAGGGTCGTTGTTTTTCCAGCCAGCTTGGCCGGTGCCGCGGTGCCTGTTGCGGGAAGGAGCCCCTGGCGCGCCACCACCTGCGTGTGCAGATGGCCCTGGCGAGCCTGCGTTTGCGTGCCTGGCCCTATCCGGGCCGGGTGGGCCTGCGCGAGCATGATGCGGCAAGCGGGCGCACCGACGTCCATGTGTTCGACCAATGGTGCCATGTGGCGACCGTGCATGACGACGCCGAGTTGCAGGCCGCGCTGGAGAGTCGCGGCATGCTGGCGTTTGACCTCGACACCTACCGGCTCGTGCACAAATACTTGCTGGCCGGCGGCGGCGCACACCGGGGGCTGATGGAGCTGGATGCCATGGACGCGCGCCGCCTGTGAACTTCCGCTGATCACGACCGTTGCGGTGGGGGTGGTTCGCCGCGGTTTGTCCGAGCGTCAAGCCGGCCCATTGGTCCATGCCCAGACATTGATTGCCTAGG
Source organism: Rhodoferax sp. (assembly GCA_043776215.1). Lineage (GTDB taxonomy): Bacteria > Pseudomonadota > Gammaproteobacteria > Burkholderiales > Burkholderiaceae_C > CAISIP01. The sequence continues at coordinate 2,183 of JAYVRP010000837.1, forward strand.
CAATTAAACTCGCGGCATGGTTGCCAAAAAGTCCGCTGCTTCGACATCACCCGAAGACGGCGCTTTTTATGTGCCCGGTGGTTTCTCGCCGGACAAGAGCGTGGGGTATCTCATGCGCAACGTGATCGGGTCCATCCGGGAGCAGGCCAATGCCCGGCTTGCCGCCCACGACCTGACCTATGTGCAATGGTTGCCGCTGTACAAGTTGTCCATTCAGCAGGGCAGTACCGTGGCCAGCCTGGCGCGTGATCTCGAGATCGACCCGGGCGCCATGACACGGGCGATGGACCGGCTCGAAGCCAAGGGGCTGGTCCGGCGCGAGCGATCCACTTCAGACCGTCGTGTCGTTTTCCTGGAATTGACCGCCGACGGGCGCCTGGTGGCAGACAGGGTGCCCGCGGTGTTGTCGGAGGTGCTCAACGGCCATCTACAGGGTTTCAGCCAGGCGGAATGGCATCAACTGCTGGAGTTCCTCCATCGCATGCTGGTCAATGGGCAGGTGCTGCGCCAGGAGGCCCGCCGCTGATGGCCAGTCCCCTCACCGGATCGGCGACCGAGACTCTGCGTCCGGTGGCCCGACAACCTGGGTCAGCAAGGCTGGTGCTGCTCGCGCTGGTTGGTACCTTGTGTGCCTGTGCGTCGCCCGGACCCGACCACACCGCCATCAATACCACCTCACCGGCGCGCCTAGGCCTGGTGGACGCCCGATCGCTCCCGGTAGCAGAACGCTGGTGGACCCAGTGGGGCGATGCACAACTTGATCGCCTGATGGAGCAGGCACTGCAAGACCACCCCGGTCAGGCCCTGGCGCGTGCCAGGGTGGAACGTGCCGACGCCCTGGCTGCGGTTCGCCTTGCCAGCGCGGGTGCGCAAGTGGGTCTGAGCGCCGACGTGACACGCCAGCGGTACAGTGAAAATGGCCTGATGCCGGCCTCTATTGCCGGCCATACCCGTGACACCGGCAACGTGCGAACCACTTTGGCGTGGGCTCCGGACTTTTTCGGTCAACTAGCCACCGACCTGGCTGCGGCCGTGGGCCAGGCCCGGGCCGCACAGGCCGACGCCGCATTCGCCGCCACCAGCCTGTCGGCACAGGTGGCGCGGACCTACATCGGGTTGGCCCGGCTGCTGGCACAACGCCGGATCGGTGAAGGTGTGCTGGCCCAGCGTGAACAAGTCGCCGCCTTGACCCGGGCACGGGAATCCGCAGGTCTGGACAGCCAGGTGGAACTGACCCAGGCAGAGGGTGCCGTGCCCGATGCGCGTGGCCAGATCGCGGCACTGGACGAGCAGGTGAGCCTCGCGCGCAGGCAACTCGCCATGCTGGCCGGGCAGGCCCCGGATTCCCTGGATCACTTGTCGCCAGTCTTGCAGCGCATCCCGGTGGAGCCGTCAGCGCAAGGGCTGGGTACCGATCTGCTGGGGCGGCGACCCGACGTCGTAGCCGCGCGCTGGCGCGTGGAGGCGGCGCTGCAGGATGTCCAACTGGCGCGCCTGCAGTTTTATCCCAACGTCAATCTGGGCGCATTCATTGGCCTCACTTCCCTGGGGCTGGGTCAGCTGCGGCGCGCCGGCAGTATCGAATACGGCGTGACCCCGGCTTTGCGACTGCCCCTGTTCGATGGCGGCCGGTTGCGCGCGCAAATGGGGGCCCGGCAGGCCGACCTGGATGCGGCCATAGCGCAATACAACACGGTTTTGCAGGAGGCCGTGCGCGAGGCGGGCGACAGCCTCCAGTCCGAGCGCTGGTTGCGGCAGCAAACCCGGGAGCAGTCCGCCGCACTCGCCAGTGCCGAGCAGGCGCATGCCCTGGCCCGGCGCCGGTTCGACGCCGGGCTGGGCAACTACCTGCTGGTCTTGCAGGCGGAGTCGCCGGTGCT
>JAYVRP010000838.1:0-14568 GCA_043776215.1 Rhodoferax sp.
GTTGTGAATGAACTGTTTGCACTGGCAGGCCAGGGTGATGAGCCCCGTGGTCGCGGCGCGGCGCAGTTTCACCTCGCGCTGGCCAGCGCCCTGGCCCACCATGCCATCCAGGCCGCCACCACCGAGGCCACGCGCCACGTGGTGCTGGGCGGAGGGTGCATGCTCAACCGCGTGCTGGGCCAGCGCCTGCGCGCGTCGCTCCGGGCTGCCGGCCTCAGTGTGCACGAGCCACAAGCGGCAGGGTGTGGTGATGCCGGCCTGGCGCTGGGCCAGGCCTGGATCGCCGCCTGCCAATTGACAGCGCTACCTTGACTTTGGAACCCCGACCACCATGTGCCTCGCCCTCCCTGCCCGCATTGTTGAGCTGCTAGCCGGCGACACCGCCATCGTGGACCTCGGCGGCGTGCGCAAACACATCTCCATCGCCCTCGTGCCCGAGGCGCTCGTCGGCGACTACGTGATCGTGCATGTGGGCCACGCCATCGGCATGCTCGACGAGGAAGAAGCCGAGGCCTCGCTGGCCCTTTTTGCCGAGCTGGCCAGGAGCCAGACATGAGGTACGTGGACGAGTTTCGCGACGGCGCGCTCGCGAAAAACCTGGCCGCCAGCCTCCAGGCCGCGGTCACGCCCGGGCGCAACTACAGCTTCATGGAGTTTTGTGGTGGTCACACGCATGCGCTGGCGCGTTACGGTGTGGTCGATTTGCTGCCCGCCAACATCCACATGGTCCACGGTCCCGGCTGCCCGGTGTGTGTGTTGCCTATCGGGCGCATCGACCTGGCCATTTCGCTCGCGCTGCAGCACAACGCCATCGTCTGCAGTTATGGCGATGTGATGCGCGTGCCGGCGTCCAACAAGCTCTCTTTGCTGCGCGCCAAGGCCCGCGGCGGCGACATCCGCATGGTGGTCTCGCCCGCCGATGCGCTGCAGGTGGCGCGCGACAACCCCGGACGCGACGTGGTGTTCCTGGCCATAGGCTTTGAGACCACCACGCCGCCGTCGGCGCTGGTGGTTGTCCAGGCTGCGCGCGAAGCCGTCCGGAACTTCAGCGTGTTGTGCTGCCACGTGCTCACGCCAGCGGCCATCACCCACATCCTGACCTCGCCCGAAGTGGCGCAGTACGGCACACTGGCGCTGGATGGTTTCGTGGGCCCCGCCCACGTGAGCATCGTCATCGGTTCGGCCCCCTACGAACCCTTTGCGCTGGCCTACGCCAAGCCGGTGGTGATTTCGGGTTTTGAGCCGCTCGACGTGATGCAGTCGATTTTGATGCTGGTGCGCCAGGTGAACGAAGGCCGTGCAGTGGTCGAAAACCAATTCACCCGCGCAGTCAACCGCGAGGGCAACCGCGCCGCGCAAGCCGTCGCGGCGCAGGTGTTTGAAATGCGCGAGAGCTTCGAGTGGCGCGGCCTGGGCGATGTAGCGCACAGCGCGCTGAAGATTCGCGCCGAATATGCCGGCTTCGATGCCGAACGCCGCTTCGGTTTGGTGTACCACGCCGTGCCCGACCACCAGCAATGCGCATGCGGCGCCATTCTGCGCGGCGTCAAGCGGCCCACCGATTGCAAGCTCTTCGGCAGCGTGTGCACGCCGGAGAACCCGATGGGTTCGTGTATGGTGTCGAGCGAAGGCTCCTGCGCAGCGCACTACACCTACGGGCGTTTGCGCGACCTGCCCGTTGTGACCGAACCCGTCAGCGCCAGCGTTTGACGCTGGCCCCCACCAGCACCAATATGAGCACCAAAAAGCCAGGTTATCTGCGCCCCATCGATTTCAAGCACGGCCTCATTGACATGAACCACGGCGCTGGCGGGCGTGTGGGCGCGCAGCTGGTCGACGAACTCTTCGCGCGCGCCTTTGATAACCCCTACCTGGACCAGGGCAACGATGGCGCACGGCTCAGCTTTCCCAAAGGTCACAAGCTGGTGATGGCCACCGACGGCCATGTGATCTCGCCGCTGTTTTTCGCCGGCGGTGACATCGGCGCCTTGTCGGTGCACGGCACGATCAACGATGTGGCCATGATGGGGGCCACGCCGATGTTCCTGAGCGCGAGCTTTATCCTTGAAGAGGGTTTTCCGCTGGCGGACTTGAAGCGCATCGTGGAGTCCATGGCCGCTGCCGCGCACGCGTGCGGCGTGCCCATCGTCGCTGGTGACACCAAGGTGGTGGAAAAAGGCAAGGGCGACGGTGTGTTCATCAGCACCACCGGCGTTGGCGCCGTGCCCGAGGGCTGCCACATCGGTGGCGCCGAGGCGCGCCCGGGCGATGTGTTGCTGCTGTCGGGCAGCATTGGCGAGCACGGCGTGGCCGTGTTGTCGCAGCGCGAAGGGTTGCAGTTCGAAACCACCATCGAGTCCGACACCGCGGCACTGCACAACCTGGTGGCAGCCATGTTGGCCGCTGCACCGGCGGGCGCGGTGCATGTGCTGCGCGACCCCACACGCGGCGGCCTGGCGACCACGCTCAACGAGATTGCGCAGCAGTCGGGCGTGGGCATGCTGCTGCAGGAGTCAGCCATTCCGGTGCTCCCACAAGTAGCCGCCGCCTGCGAAATGCTGGGTCTGGACCCGCTCTACATCGCCAACGAAGGCAAACTCGTGGCGGCTGTCGCCCCCGAGGCGGCCGACGCAGTGTTGGCAGCCATGCATAAGCACTCGCTGGGCCAGCGCGCCGCGCGCATCGGCGTGGTGCGAGAAGACCCGCAGCAGTTCGTGCAAATGACCACCAGTTTCGGCGGCCGCCGGGTGGTCGATTGGCTGAGCGGGGAGCCGCTGCCGCGCATCTGCTGAGCTTCCCACGAGGCGGACAGGGGCTGGTGAGCCGGGCGCCCGCCACGCACGCCATTCAGGTGCTCACGCCGATCGCATGGCGCGCATCAAAAGCCGTCTATGAGGGGTTCCCTATTTCGCGACCACATTTGTTCCGTTCGCCCTGAGAGCCTGTCGAAGGGCTCGCAAGGGCTTCCACAAGCTCTGCCCGGACGGTGGAGTGAGTTGGGGAAACATCCATAGGAGCGAAATGGGTTCTGTCGAGTTCTGCTGAAAATCGGATGCGTCGGCTCGCACTTGTTTCATGTTCAGGGTTTGTACTACCTACGCAAGGTGCAGTTCTTCCTATAGTGATCCAGCGAAGAACCACTGAAGATCCATTTTTAAGTCTGAGATGGCGTACAAATTTCAATTCCGGGACGTGTTGGCCCAGCAGGACGCCATTGCCGATGGCCTGGTGCTGACCTTGCAGTTGAGCGCCACCGTCATCACCCTCGGTTTTGTGATCGGCACGCTGGTGGCCACGGTGCTGGTCTACGCCAAGCCCTGGGCGCGCGGCATGGCCCACGCCTATGTGGAGGTGATCCGCAACACCCCCTTGATCGTGCAGCTGTTCCTGATCTTTTTCGGGCTGCCAGGTGTCGGTATCCGGTTCGACGTGGTGACTGCCAGCGTCATCGCCCTGACCATCAACCTCACGGCCTACACCGCCGAGATCGTGCGCGCCGGGATCGAGAGTATTCCCAAGTCCCAGATCGAAGCCGGTGTGTCGCTGGGCCTGACCGGGCGGCAGGTGTTCCGCCACGTGGTGTTGCTGCCGGCGCTCAAGAACGTCTATCCGTCGCTGACCAGCCAGTTCGTGCTGATGATGCTGGCCACCAGCGTGGTCTCGCAGATCTCCGCGGTCGAGCTGTTCCATGCCGGCTCCATCATCCAGTCGCGTACCTTCCGCGACTTCGAGGTCTACACCGTCATCGCCGTGTTGTACCTGTGCCTGTCGCTGGTGATGCGGGGCGGATTCAGCGTCTGCGCGCGCATCTTCTTTCGCCGCCCATGATTCGCGAAGTCGTCTGGCAGGATATTCTGTACCTGGTGCTGGCGATCCGCTGGACACTGCTGCTGACCTTGCTGGCCTTGAGTGGTGGCAGCCTGGTCGGCCTGCTGGTGGCGGCCGGTGGTGCCTCCGGCAACAGGGTCTTGCGCCATCTCGCGCGCGCCTATGTGGGCCTGGTGCAAGGCATTCCCTTGCTGGCGTGGCTGTTCATCTTCTATTTCGGGCTCTCGATTGTGGGGTACAACCTGCCGCCCTGGGTCGCGGCCACGGTCGGTTTCTCGATCTACGCCGGTGCGTTCCTGGGCGAAATCTGGCGTGGTGCGCTGATCTCCATTCCCAGGACCCAGTGGGAGGCTGGTCGTGCGATCGGGCTGACCTACCTGGAGCAGTTGCGCCATGTGATCATCCCGCAGGCGGTGCGCGTGGCGATTCCACCCACGGTGGGCTTCATCGTGCAACTGATCAAGAACACCTCGCTGGCGTCGGTGATCGGTTTTGTCGAACTCACGCGCGAAGGCCAGTTGACCACGGCCGCGACCTTTCAGCCCTTCACCGTCTACCTGCTGGTGGCGGCACTGTATTTCTGCCTGTGTTACCCGCTCACGCGCTACAGCAGGACACTCGAAAGGAAGCGCCGTGTCGTTCATTGAGCTCAAGTCCGTCGTCAAGCGCTACGGCAACAACCAGGTGCTGCGGGACGTCGACCTGGCGGTGGAGAAAGGCGAAATCATCGCCGTCATCGGCCGCTCCGGTTCTGGCAAGAGCACGATGCTGCGCTGTATCAATGGCCTGGAGCCGGTGCAGGGCGGCGAGGTCTGGGTCGACGGCGTGGCAGTGCACGACCCATCGGCCGACCTGCGCGCCCTGCGCGCGCGCGTGGGCATCGTGTTCCAAAGCTTCAACCTGTTCCCGCACCTCACGGTCGAGCGCAACATCACGCTGGGCCCGATGATTGTCAAGGGCATGCCGGGGGAGCAGGCCGCCGCACTTGCGCGCGAGGTGCTCAAGAAGGTGGGGCTGGAAGAAAAGATCAAGGCCTACGCCGACGAGTTGTCGGGCGGGCAGCAGCAACGCGTGGCCATCGCCCGTTCTCTGGCGATGGCGCCCCACCTCATGCTGTTCGACGAGATCACCTCGGCGCTGGACCCGGAGCTGGTGGGCGAGGTGCTGCTGGTGCTCGAAGGCATGGCGCGCGATGGCATGACCATGCTGCTGGTCACGCACGAGATGAACTTCGCGCGCCGGGTAGCGCACCGCGTGATCTTCATGCACCAGGGGAAGGTGTGGGAGCAAGGGCCTGCGAAGGACTTCTTCGAAGCGCCCAAGACCGAGGAGCTGCAGAACTTCCTGCGCTCGGTGCTTCATTGATCCAGGCACCATGTCGCGTCACGATTTCACCGTCGAGGAATTTGCAGAACGTAGGTCGCGCGTGCGTGCCGCCCTGGTGGATGCGGGCCTGGACTGGCTGGTGATGTTCCACCCGGTGTCGATCCATTGGCTGACCGGATCCGACGCCAAGAGTTACCAGGAGTTCCAGTGCCTGCTGCTGTCGGCCGCTGAGGGGCCGCTGCGCATCCTGACACGCGAAGGCGAGCGCAACGAGTTCGAGCAGGACGCCCTGGTGGACGAGGTGGCCACCTTTGGTGGCGGCGAAAACGAAGACCCGATTCCCGCCTTCGAGAGGCTCGCGGACACGCTCGGCCTGCGCCATGCGCGCGTCGGCATGGAGGTGCCGGCCTATTACCTGCATCCGCACGATTACCTGCGCCTCCAGCAGTTCCTGGGGCCCGCGCTGCGCGCCGAACCGACCCATTTGGTGCATGACCTCAAGCTGGTGAAGTCCCCGGCCGAACTCGACTGCATCCGCGCCGCAAGCCGCAAGGCGGATGCCGCCATGGCGGTCTTCGCAGCCGCGCTCCGGCAAGGCCGCACCGAACTCGCGGTGGCGGGCAAGGTCATGGAGTCGCTGATGGCGTCAGGCAGCGCGCTGGCCGCGAGCCCGATCAACCTGGTGTCGGGCGAGCGCTCCTGCTTCAGCCATGGTGCACCGACCGAACGCGTGCTGCGCCAGGGCGATTTCGGCAGCGTCGAGTTTGGCGCCACGCACCGGCGCTACACCACGACCATCGGCCGCCAGTTCTGCATCGGCGCGCCGACACCCCGCATGCTCGAGCTGCATGACCTGGTGCGCCGCGCCTGTGATGCCTGCATCGCGGAAATCCGCGACGGCGTGCCTGCCACCCGGCCACACGAAGCAGCCCGACGCGTGATCGCGCAGGCGGGCCTGGAGCACGGCCGGGTGCACACCTCCGGCTACGGCCTGGCGCCCGCCTTCCCGCCGAGCTGGGGTGAACCGCTGCACATGATCGGCGGCAGCCGCTACACGCTGCGCACCGGCATGGTCGTGAGTGTGGAGCCGCCGGTATTTCTGGGCGCCGAGCGCCTGGGCGCACGCATCATCGACAACGTGCTCGTGACGCCTGACGGCGCCGAAGTGTTGTCAGGCTTCAGCCGCGACCTGATCGTGGTGGCTTGAAGATGGAATATGCCGCATCCTCCCGGCATGGAAGCAGCCCGCGCTGTGACCGCAGTTGGAGGAATCGGGGTGTCTGGGCAGTCTCTTTCTTTTAACCAGGAGTCAATCATCATGTTTACAAAATGGGCGCGTACCTTGTGCATCGTCGTGGCCTCACTCGGCTTTTTGAACGCCGCGTGGGCCGACCGGCTCGAGGAGATCATCACCAAGGGGGTGATCCGTATCGGGGTGCCGCTGGACGTGCCGCCGTTCGGTTCGCAAAACGTCAACCGCGAAGCGGAAGGCTTCGACGTGGACATCGCCAACATGGTGGCCAAAGCCCTGGGCGTCAAGCTCGAACTCACGCAGATCACCGGCGCCAACCGCCTGCCATTCCTGCTCACCGACAAGGTCGACGTGGTGATCTCGGTGATGGGCCTGACACCGGAGCGCGCCAAGCAGATCATGTTCAGCGCACCCTATGCCAACACCTCGCTGGCGGTCTACGGCCCGAAGAACATCGCAGTCAAGTCTGCCGCCGACCTGGGCAAATACAAAGTCGCCGCAGCCAAGGGCACGACCCAGGAGCTTGCCTTGTCGGCCGCCAACCCGAAGGCCGACATCATGCGCACCGAAGACGACGCGACGGCTGCCGCCGCCTACCTGTCCGGTCAGGCGCAACTGTTCTCCACCAACAGCATCGTGGCCATCGACCTGGCCAAGAAGAATCCGAAGAAGGAATTCGACCTGAAGTTCAATATCCGCAAGAGCCCGGCCCACATGGGTGTGAAGATGGGTGAGCACAACCTGGCGCGCTGGCTTGACTCGTTCATCTTCTTCAACACCATGAACACCGAGCTTGACAAGCTGCACCTCAAGTGGCTCGGGCGCTCGATGGACGCGATGCAGCCGCTGTGATGAAGGCCGACGCACCAATCGAAGTGCGCTGGGACCGCATGACGGCCCCGGCGCTGCGCAAGGCGGCCCGGCGCAAGACCGTGGTCATCATTCCGCTGGGCGCCACCGAGCAGCATGGGCCGCATCTGCCAACGCAGGTGGACTGGCGGCTGGCGATGGAGGTGTCGGAGCGCGCGGCGCGTCGGATGGGCGACCGGCAACCGGCGCTTGTTACGCCGGCCATTCCGTTCGGCATGTCCGAGCACCATATGTCGCTGGGCGGAACGATCACGCTCAACTACGCGACCATGGCGGCGGTGGTGGGCTGCGTGGTGCGCTCGGTGGCGCGCCACGGCTTCAAGCGCATCTTTGTGCTGAACGGGCACGGTGGCAACATTGCCGCGCTGGAGACCATCATCACCGAGCTGACGGTCGAGCTCAAGCTGCCGCTGGCCAGCGGGACCTACTGGCAGATCGCCGCCGAATCGATTGGCCAGATCCTGGAGCAGCAGCGCGTCGTGCTGCATGCCTGCGAGGCCGAGACCTCGATGCTGCAGGCGCTCTCGCCCGAGACGGTGCTGCCTTTGAAGCCGTCCTACAAGACGGCACTCGTACCCGGCCTGTCGGCCATCGCGGGCGTCAATCCCGGCGTCTACCGCTGGCAGCAGCTCGGCACGCGCTCGCGCATCGGCCTGATCGGCGAGGCCTGGGCGGCCAGCCCGGAGAAAGGCGCCCTGTTGCTGGATGCCTGTGCGCGCGACGTGGCCGATGCCCTATCGAACCAGACCCTTTGGGAAGCACCCATTTGACCTTCATGCTGTTCTTACGGCTTCCTCACACGTCGGCAACAGAAGCAGCCCTGTGGGAAGCACCCATTTGACCTTCATGCTGTTCGCATAGCCCCTATTCCGTTCGGGCTGAGCTTGTCGAAGCCTGTCCTGAGCCTGTCGAAGGGCCAGAGGGGACCCTTCGACAGGCTCAGGGCGAACGGCCTTTTGTAAGCAGCTTTGCATTTGACGTTCGAGTGACACATGACCATGACTACCACTGTCTTCAGCGATATCGACTGGAATGCCCCCGGCAAACAGGTGGGCACGTTGTCCCTGCCGCATTCCCCGGACGATGATGCCTGGGGTGTCATCCCGTTTGCGGCGGCGTCGATCAAGAACGGCGACGGGCCCGTGGTGGTGGTGTCGGGCGCCGTCCATGGCGACGAGTACGAGGGGCCGATCGTGATCGGCGAATTGCTGCGCCAGACCCGCGTGGAAGACGTGTGCGGCCAGCTCATCCTGCTTCCCGGGTTCAACGGCCCCGCCATGCGCGCCGGGCGACGCACCTCGCCGATCGACCACCTCAATCTCAACCGGGTGTTCCCGGGCGATGATTTTGGTGCGCCCACGCAGCAGATCGCGCGTTATGTCGCCGACCAGCTCTTTACACGGGCGGATTTCTATCTGGACCTGCACGCCGGTGGCCGGACGCTGTTCATCCAGCCCAGCGCGCATGTGGTGATGGGGGAAGGCATGGACCCGGCACTGGTGAAGGCGAACGCCCAGCTAGCCGAAGCGTTCGGGGTCGCCATCACGGTGCAAACCAGCAATATGGGGGACTACCGCACGGCGGCCGGATACACCAGTTTCAAGGGCATTCCCACGCTCGCAGCCGAAATGGGCATGGGCGGCTGGGTGACGGGGGACTCGGTGCAAGCCACACGCGAGGCCACGCACCGGGTGCTCAAGCATATGGGCGTACTGCCGGACATCACCACGGTGGCGGGCGTGCAGACCCGCTGGACCCGCATCGCCGGCCCGAACGCGTACCTGTTCGCGCCGTTCGATGGCTACTTCGAACGCCGCTTTGCGCTGGGAGATCCGATTGCCCCCGGGCAGCTCGCCGGCCTGATGCACCAGCTGGCCCGGCCCGATCAGGAGCCCGAGCCGGTCTATTTCAAGTCGGGTGGCACCCTGTACGCGCACGGCCTGCTCGGCCATGTGCGTGCGGGGCAGAACCTGGCCGTCGTTATCGAGGACGTCGTCCCGCCATGCTGAGCGACGCCACCCGCGCGCGCGACTTCCCGTCGCTCACCGGTATTGCCTACCTCAACAGCGCGGCCGAAAGCATTCCGCCCTTGTGCGTGGGCTCGCGGTGCTTGGCGCCCTGGTTCCGGCTCCGCTGCAAGCTTCCAATCTGCGGCGGAATTAGCACATAATACGTGCGCACTGCAATGTTGGAGATACGATGAACATCACGCTGTCTATCGACGAACGAGTCGCCGAAGAGGCCCGCAAAGCCGCAGGAGCGATGGGCAAGAGCTTGAATCAAGCGGTTCGGGACTACCTTGAGCAACTCGCCGGCGGGCCGCAACTGGCGGCCGAACTCCAGGCCTTCGAGACTTCTGCACTCAGCACGCCTGGGCGCCTTCAGTGCTGGAAGTTTGATCGTGAGGAAGCCAACCGTCGTGCGTAGCCTGCTGGATACGAACCTGCTGGTGTACGCCGACTCCGCTGATGAGCCCGTCAAGCAACGGCGCGCCATCGATGTAATCAAGCAGCACCGTGCTGCCGGGACCGCAGTGCTGTCGACGCAGGTGCTGCAGGAGTTCGTCCATGTCGCCCTGCGCAAGCTGCGTTTGCCGCCCGTCCTGATTCGCCAGCGCCTCGGCTTTTATGGTGGCTGCGAGATAGTGCCGGCCACGCCGCAACTGATGGCCGGTGCACTCGATTTGCATGTGCTGCACAGTTTCTCGTTTTACGACGCACTGGTGCTCCAGGCGGCCATCGCGAGCGGCTGCCAGCAGTTGCTCAGCGAAGACATGCAGCACGGCGCGACCTTCGGCGGTGTGCGCATAATCAACCCCTTCATGGTCCCGTAGGGAACGCCTGCATATATGCGAGGAAAGCCTGATTGTGCGCAGATGTGACATGGAGCTGATCTACCGAGTGTTTTAAAAGTTTGGGCACAGGAATCGGAATCGTTAGATCGGTTGGGCTGGCGCATCACGAGGATGGGTATAACTTCCAGGGCGATGCCGAATCGTCGTAATACCCACACCGTTAAATCAAATCAGCAGCGTGGCTCGAAAACGATAAGCCAATCCGTAGCCCTTCGCCTCAACCCACCCAGCGCCGCGCGTTATGCCAGAGTTGCATCCATGGGCTGTGCTGTTCAGGTGGCAGATTCGTCCAGCTCATCTGTATATTGCGAAACACCCGTTCCGGATGCGGCATCATGGCCGTAAAGCGGCCGTCGGCGGTCGTTACCGCGGTCAGTCCGCCCGGGCTGCCGTTCGGGTTGAACGGATAAGCTTCTGTCGCCAAGCCATGGTTGTCGGTAAAACGCATGGCGGCAATCGCCTTGCTGGCGTCGCCACGGTAACGGAAATTCGCGTAACCCTCGCCGTGTGCCACCGCGATGGGCAGCCGTGCCCCCGCCAGACCGGTGAGGAACAGGCTGGGCGACTCGAGCACCTCGACCATGGACAGGCGCGCCTCGAAGCGTTCGCTCAGGTTGGTGCTGAAACGCGGCCAGTGCTGCGCTCCAGGGATGATGTCGGCCAACTCGGCAAACATCTGGCAACCGTTGCACACGCCGAGCGCAAAACTGTCGGGGCGGACAAAAAATGCGCGGAACTGCTCCGACAGGGCCGGGTTGAAGGTGATCGAACGGGCCCAGCCGATGCCGGCACCCAGCGTGTCGCCGTAACTGAATCCGCCACATGCCACCAGTCCCTGGAAGTCGCCTAGCTGTACCCGGCGCGCCTGCAGATCACTCATGTGCACGTCAAAGGCGTCGAAGCCAGCCTGCGTAAAAGCATAGGCTATCTCGACATGGGAGTTGACGCCCTGCTCACGCAAAACTGCCACCCTGGGGCGGGTCAGCAGCAATGCGGGCGCCGGCAGCGCAGCGGGCAAAACCACCTGCAGTCCGGGGTCCAAAGGATCGCCCGCTGCCGCATGTTCTGCATCGGCACACAACGGGTTGTCGCGCATGCGGCAGATTTTCCAGCTCACGCTGTCCCAGACCTGCTGCAGGTCCTGCAGCGGCGCCGCGAACACCCGCTGCGCGTCGCGCCAGACCTGCACTTCACCCACGCCCGAAGGTATGACGCCGCCAGCAGGACGCGTCTTGCCGATGCTGTGGCTCCAGCGGCTCAGGCCGTGGGAGCGCAGCACCTGCATCACGGTGTCGCGATTGGCGCTGGCGACTTGAAGGACGACACCCAACTCTTCGTTGAACAAGGCCTTGAGCGTGAGTTCGGCGCGCCGCGCGCTAACCTGCCCCGCCCAGTTCTTGCTATCGCCGTGTTCCGCGCGGCTGTCGCTGATGCCGTCCCCCTGGGTTACCAGCATGTCCACGTTCAGCGCCACTCCCAGCTTGCCGGCAAACGCCATTTCGCAAACGGTGGCGAACAGGCCACCGTCGCTGCGGTCGTGGTAGGCCAGCAGGAGACCCTGCGTGCGCAAGGCATTGACGGCCTGCACCAGAGCCACCAGGTCCTGCGGATCGTCCAGATCGGGAACCGCGCCGCCGACCTGCCCCAGCGTCTGCGCCAGGATGCTACCGCCCATGCGCTGGCGACCGCGCCCCAGGTCCACCAGCACCAGCGTGCTGTCGGCCACGCCGGCGTCGAGTTGCGGCGTCAAGGTACCGCGCACGTCGTCCAGCGTGGCAAAGGCGCTGACGATCAGCGATACGGGAGACACCACCTTGCGACTGCTGCCGTCCAGTGCGTCGGTCCACTGTGTGCGCATGGACAGGGAATCCTTGCCCACCGGTATCGAAACGCCCAACGTCGGGCACAGTTCCATGGCAACCGCGAGCACCGTGGCGTAGAGCGCGGCGTCTTCGCCTGGTTCGCCGCAGGCGGCCATCCAGTTCGCCGACAGCTTCACACGGGACAGTTCGATAGGCGCTGCCAGCAAGTTGGTAATGGCCTCCCCTACTGCCATGCGGCCTGATGCGGGTGCGTTCGTCACGGCCAGCGGCGTGCGCTCCCCCATTGCCATGGCTTCACCGCGAAACCCGCGGAAATCGGCGAGGGTGACGGCGCAATCGGCTACCGGAATCTGCCATGGACCGACCATCTGGTCGCGGTGGCTCAGGCCGCCCACGGTGCGGTCGCCAATGGTGACGAGAAATCGCTTCGAGGCCACAGTGGGATGCGAAAGCACGGCAATACAGGCGCTTTGCAAGTCGGTGGCATCGAGGTTCAACGCTGCCACAGTGCGCGCCACGCTGCGCGCGTCGCGCCGCATCTTGGGCGGCTTGCCCAGCAGCACACCCATGGCCATGTCCACCACGGGCTCTTCACCAGTGGCCGACAAGCTCAATTGCGGCTCTTCGGTAACGGTGCCGACCACAGAAAAAGGGCAGCGCTCACGATCACACAAACCGCGAAATAGCTCCAGGCTCTGCGGCGCCAGCGCCAGCACATAACGCTCCTGGCTCTCGTTGCACCAGATTTCCCTGGGTGCCATGCCGCTCTCTTCCAATGGCACGGCGCGCAGATCAAAACGCGCACCACGCCCAGCATCATTGGCCAATTCAGGGAAGGCGTTGGACAGGCCGCCCGCGCCGACATCGTGGATGGCGAGGATAGGGTTGCCCTCCCCCATTAACCAGCACTGGTTGATAACCTCCTGGGCGCGCCGCTGTATCTCCGGATTGCCACGCTGCACCGAATCAAAATCCAGCGCGGCCGCATTGGCACCGCTGGCAAGTGAGCTGGCGGCACTGCCACCCATGCCGATACGCATGCCCGGGCCGCCGAGCTGCACCAGCAGGCTGCCGGCGGCAAAGCGGATCTTGTGGGTGAGTTGTGCGTCAATGGCGCCCACGCCGCCCGCGATCATGATGGGCTTGTGGTAACCGCGTTGCAACATGTCCACGTCGGAGGCGACCGACTGCTCGTACTCGCGAAAGTAACCCAGCAGATTGGGCCGCCCGAACTCGTTGTTGAAAGCGGCACCGCCGAGCGGCCCTTCCAGCATGATCTGAAGCGGGCTGGCGATGTGATCGGGCTTGCCGTAGGCACCTTCGGCCGGTTCAAAGTGCAGCCGGGAAACGGTAAAGCCGGTCAGCCCGGCCTTGGGCCGTGATCCCCGGCCAGTAGCGCCTTCGTCGCGGATTTCGCCGCCCGCGCCGGTGGATGCGCCCGCAAAGGGTGAAATGGCGGTCGGGTGGTTGTGGGTTTCCACCTTCATCAACACGTGCGAAACCGCGTCTTGCCCCCGATACGGAACGGCGCCCTGTTGCGCGCCCGCGCTGGCCGCAAAACGTTCGATAACCCCGCCCTCCATCACCGAGGCGTTGTCCGAGTAGGCCACCACCATGTGTTGGGGGTTGGCCGCGTGGCTGTGGCGGATCATGCCGAACAGCGTGTCGCCCTGCTCCACCCCGTCGATGGTGAAGCGCGCGTTGAAAATCTTGTGGCGGCAGTGTTCGCTGTTGGCTTGGGCGAACATCATCAGCTCCACATCGGTCGGGTTGCGCCCGATCTGCGTGAAAGCGTCCACCAGGTAGTCCATCTCGTCGTCGGCCAAGGCCAGGCCAAAAGTGGTGTTGGCCTGTTGCAGGGCAGCCCGGCCGCCGGACAGCAGGTCGATCTTTTGCATCGGCGCGGCCTGCAACGCGGCAAACAGGCCAGCGGCGGCGGCGCGGTCTGGCAACACACTTTCGGTCATGCGGTCATGCAGCAATGCCGCCACGGCATCCAATTGCGCGGCGCTCAGGCTTGCCTTGGAAAACAGGCTGTCCTTGAGCGCCAGCCGGTATTCGGTGAATCGCTCGATGCGGTGCACATCAAAGCCGCAGTTGTGGGCGATATCGGTCGCCTTGGACGCCCAGGGCGAAATGGTGCCCAGACGCGGCGTCACCACGAACAGCGGCCCCCCGCCCATCTCCGGCGCCGGATCGCCATATCGCAACAGAGCATCCAACTGCGCCCGATGCGCCGCCGCCAGGGCTTGCGGCGAATCAACCAAATGCACAAACCGGGCGACAAGCCCCACGATGCCTTTGTGCACGGCCGTCAGACGCGGCAACACCTGGGCAACACGGAACGCGCCGAGCGCATTGCCGCCTTCAAGATAAGTCAGGTTCTGGGTCACGAAGTTTGCCTGCAGGACCGATCGGAGCGTGGCGCGCCCAACCGGGGCGGTTGAGCCTTGTGCAACAGGGCATGGTCCTTGGCACCAATTTTACCGGGGGCGAATGGGATAATTGCGCTATGACGATCACCTATAAAGATGCGCAGGGCGTCGCCGGAATGCGAATCGCCGGTCGGCTGGCAGCCGAAGTGCTGGACTTTCTCACGCCCCATGTGTTGCCGG
>JAYVRP010000839.1:0-4055 GCA_043776215.1 Rhodoferax sp.
GGCGCTGAAGAACATCAACCTGGACATTCCCGAACACAAGGTCACGGCCTTCATCGGGCCTTCGGGTTGCGGCAAGAGCACGCTGTTGCGCTGCTTCAATCGCATGTTCGAGCTTTATCCCGATCAGCGGGCCGAAGGGCAAATCCTGCTCGACAACGACGACGTGCTGAACTCCAGGCTCGACGTGAGCCTGATCCGCGCCAAGATCGGCATGGTGTTCCAGAAACCGACGCCTTTCCCGATGTCGATCTACGACAACATCGCCTTCGGCGTGCGCCTGTTCGAGACCCTGCCACGGGTCGAGATGGACGAACGCGTCGAGTGGGCCCTGAAGAAGGCCGCACTGTGGAATGAGGTCAAGGACAAGCTCGGCCAGAGCGGCTCAGGCCTGTCGGGCGGCCAGCAGCAGCGCCTGTGCATCGCGCGCGGCATCGCGATCAAGCCAGAGGTGCTGCTTCTTGATGAGCCCTGTTCCGCACTGGACCCGATCTCGACCGCGAAGATCGAGGAATTGATCACCGAATTGAAGCACGACTACACCGTGGTGATCGTGACCCACAACATGCAGCAGGCGGCGCGCTGCAGTGACTACACTGCCTATATGTACCTGGGCGATCTGATGGAGTTCGGTGCCACGGAGAAGATGTTCTTCAAGCCCACGCGCAAGGAAACCGAAGACTACATCACCGGCAGATTCGGCTGATATCCCAGGAGCGCACCATGAGTGACAAACATCTTTCCAGCCAGTTCGACAGTGAATTGACGGCAGTATCGACCCGTGTCATGGAAATGGGCGGCCTGGTCGAGTCCCAGATTCGCACTGCTGTCTACGCATTGGCGCAGTTCAGTTCGGAGGCCGCCACGCAGGTGATGGACAACGAAGCCCGGGTCAACCGGATGGAAGTGGAAATCGACCATGACCTGTCCTCGATCATCGCCCGGCGTCAGCCTACCGCACGCGACCTGCGATTGCTCATTGCGATCTCCAAGACCACCGCCAACCTTGAACGCGCGGGGGACGAGGCGGAGAAGATCGCCCGCATGGTCAAGGCGATCAATGCGAGCGGTACAGGGCGCGCGTTGCCGGCATCGGAACTTCGCGTGGTGTCGGACCTGGCCTCCGCGTTGTTGCGCAAGTCGCTGGACGCATTCGCGCGCCTCGACGCATCGATGGCCCTGACGATCCTGAAGGAAGACGACGCCATCGACCGTGAGTTCGACGGCTTCGTGCGCAAGCTCATCACCTACATGATGGAAGACCCACGCACGATTTCCTCCAGCCTGGACCTGTTGTTCGTGGCCAAGGCGATCGAGCGCATCGGTGACCATGCCAAGAACATTGCCGAGTTCACGATCTACGTCGTCAAGGGCGCCGATGTGCGCCATACGCCGATGGAATTGATCGAATCGGTCGTCAAGTAACGATGAGAAAACTGCCGCGCATCCTGGTGGTCGAGGACGAGGCGGCCATCGCCGAACTGATCGCCGTCAACCTGCGCCACAACGGTTTCCAGCCAATCTGGGTTGCCGATGGCGAGACCGCGCAGCTCGAAATCAACGAGGTTCTGCCCGACGCGATCCTTCTGGACTGGATGCTGCCCGGGCAAAGCGGTCTGATACTTGCGCGCAAGTGGCGTGCCGATCCCCGCACCAAGCCAGTTCCCATATTGATGATCACGGCTCGCGGCGACGAGCCGGACAAGGTCGCGGGGCTGGATGCGGGCGCGGATGACTACATTACCAAACCTTTTTCCACCCAGGAACTGCTGGCCCGGATTCGGGCGGTCTTGCGCCGGCGTGCCCCGGAACAGGTTGCCGACAGTGTGGCCATTGGCGAGTTGCGGCTCGACGCGGCAACCCATCGCGTGACCCATCAGGCGCAGATCCTCAAGTTGGGGCCCACCGAGTACAAGCTGCTGCACTACCTCATGAAACATGCCGAACGGGTGCACAGCCGAGGGCAGTTGCTCGACAAGATATGGGGTGATCACGTGTATATCGAAGAGCGTACCGTGGACGTGCATGTGAAGCGCCTGCGCGAGGCGCTCGGAAGTGCCGGAGTCATGGTGGAGACCGTGCGTGGCGCCGGTTACCGGCTGACCGCGCAACCCCAGCCCCACTAAGGGTTGGCCTGCGGCACTTGCTGTTTTGATCCATGGTCTGGCGTGTCTTCCGTTTCTTTCTGTTCTTGTTGGCAGGCGGTGCCCTTGGATACGGATTCAACGCGGTGGGGCATTTGTGGGAGGGTGCGGTTGCCGGCATCGGTATGGCGAGCCTGTTGTGGGTTGCTTGGGACCTGCGTCGCGCGCAGAAGCTGTTGGCATGGCTGCGCCAGGGAGACACGGCCAACGCCAGCACCATCGGCGGCTTGTGGGGCGAGGTTGCCGACCGGACCAGGCGCTTGCTGCGTACCCGGGACCGGGCGTTGCAGGAAAGTGAAGAGCGCCTGCAGGAGTTTCTGGCCGCCATTCAGGCCTCGCCCAATGGCATTGTGCTGCTCGATGGCAGCGGGCACATTGAATGGTGCAACCAGACCGCAGCCGATCACTTCGGGCTGGATCCGCGGCGCGACCTGATGCAGCAGGTCGGGAACCTGGTACGGGATCCGGCTTTTGCCGCGTACCAGGCTGCCGGCGATTTCACGCGGGACGTCGTCATTCCAGGGCCCACCAGCTCCAACAGCCGTCCGGTGCGTTTGGCGGTCCATCTGCACCGGTACGGCGAAGGGCGCAGGCTGATGCTTTCGCGTGATGTGACGGCCTTGGAACAGGCTGACGCCATGCGGCGTGACTTCGTTGCCAATGTATCGCACGAGATTCGCACGCCATTGACGGTCCTGGCCGGTTTTGTCGAGACGCTGCAGACTTTACCGTTGGACGCTGCAGAGCGCGAGCGGTATCTGGCGCTGATGGCGCAGCAGGCGCAACGGATGCAGTCGCTCGTCAACGACCTGCTGACACTGTCGCGGCTGGAAGGCAGCCCTCCACCGCCGGTAGACGAGTGGGTGGATATTCGTTTGCTGATGGAGCAATGCGAACAGGAGGGCCGTCATGTCTCGACGCTGATCTCGCAGGTGCCGCACGATGTCGGCGTCGACCGAGGCCAGGGCTGTTTGCTTGCCGGATCACAGGCCGAGTTGCTCAGTGCCATGCTGAACCTTGTGAACAATGCCGTGCGCTATACACCTGCAGGAGGACAGGTGCAGTTGCGCTGGCGTTTGCTCGACGACGGCCAGGGTGAATTCTCGGTCACGGACAGCGGCCCAGGCATTTCCCCTGAGCACATTCCGCGCCTTACGGAGCGGTTCTACCGTGTCGATCGCAGCCGCTCGCGTGAGACCGGTGGTACCGGGCTCGGATTGGCCATCGTCAAACATGTCGCGCAGCGCCACGGGGCCCAGCTGCGCATCGACAGTACGCCGGGACGGGGTTCCACCTTCACCATGGTGTTTCCTGCCGTTCGCGTACAGGCGATGTTGGAGCCAACACCGGCCTGAGATGTGCTCAAGGTGCGGCGCGGCGAAACAGCAATACGTCGTCGCCCTTGTCGGACGGGCGGCGAATTGTGGCCTGGAGCCGCCACTGGCTGGCACTGACATGGCTCTGCAGGCCGGCCCGTAGGTCCGGGTTGACCAGCAACCAGGGACACCGTGATGGCCCCGAGGCACCCACGATCGTGAATCCGCCATGGTATTGAAAGGCGGCAATCTGTTCGCGGCTGAGCCCCAACTCCTGCAGACAAGTGGGCTTCCCGACGACTGTACTGACATTGCGCACCACCACAGAATAGCTGCGCACGAAGTCCAGCAAGGGCATCCACAATGTCATCAGCAACAACCAGCACAAGGCAGCGCCGCCGGCCGGCAACACCATGCTTTTCCAGATGGCAGCCTGGTGACGCCCGACACGCCACTTCACCAGCCATGCCCACACCAGTGTCGCGACCAGGGCCATTGCGAATATGGGTAACGAAAAAACGGCATCGAAGCCGGGCGCTTGACGCAAGACATTGGCCGCTGGCTGCTTCGGAAAACCGGTCTGCATGGCGATCCAGAC
>JAYVRP010000840.1:0-4055 GCA_043776215.1 Rhodoferax sp.
CTTTGAGCAAGTCTGGAATGGGCGCAACTTCGACAAGGTCGCCGATTATTGCGACGACACCATCGTCTGCCAGACCGTGCGCATGCGCCGCGTGATGCAAATCGCCAATTTCCAGATGGAGATCATGCGCCTGCTGGCGGCGTTCCCGGACGGCATCATGGAAGTGCGGGATCTGGTGGCGCATGACTCGGTGGACCTTGGCATGCGCATCGGGGTAATCTGGCTGATGCGCGGAACCTACAGCGGAGCACCGGTCTACGGCCGCGTCAACCGTGCCCCGGTCAACATTCTCGGTTCCTCTCACTTTGAACTGCGCCGCGACAAGATCATCCGCGAGTACCGTATTTTTGATGAGATCTCGGTGATCGCGCAGATCATCAATGGCGGCAATGATTGGCAGGCCCCGGCTGCCGTCGCAGCGTAGTCGACGGGCCGTTCGGCTCGCGACTCCGCCATGTCTTCCATGCGCGATTCCCTGCAGCGGTGTGTCGTGATCCTTGGCACCGGTGGCACGATCGCCGCCGCAGCCAGCGCCTCGACCACCACCACCGACTATGCGCTGGCAGACGGCATCCACGCCGTGCTGGCCGCTGTGCCGGAGATGCAATCCTACGCGCGGGTTTCGGCCGAGCAAGTGGTCAAGAGCATCAAGCCGGTTGTTGTTGTGGGCGCCATGCGACCATCGACGGCATCGAGCGCGGACGGCCCGCTCAACCTGTTGAATGCAGTGAAGGTTGCCGCCGCGCCGCATGCTGCCGGCAAGGGTGTGCTGATGGTCCTGAACGTCCGCATCGGCGCTGCGCGTCACACGGTCAAGACCCACGCTACTGCCATCGACGCTTTTTTGGCGCCGGAATGCGGGTTCATCGGAACCGTGATCGGCGCAAAGGTCGATTTCCATGCCCAAGTGTTGCGTGACCACACGATCCATACCGAATTCGACGTTGCGTCAATTGCAACGCTTCCGCAGGTCGACATCGTCTATGGTTACCAGAATGCCGGCTCCTACCTGATTGACGCCGCGATCAACGTGGGCGCGAAAGGTATCGTTTACGCTGCCACTGGCAATGGCACCCTGGCCGAAGCCGCCCAACGTGGCGCCGCCAGCGCCCGTGAACATGGCGTCATATTCGTGCGTTCCACCCGCGTCGGCCGCGGCAGCGTGACTCCGCACCGCGTCGATGCGGAACTCGACGCAGTAGGTGCGAACTCGCTCAATCCGCATAAAGCGCGCATTTTGCTTTCGCTCGCATTGACGTCGACACGTGATCGATGGCGGGTGCAAGCCTGTTTCAATCATTATTGAGTACGGCCGTCGCGAACTGGCATGCGCCCGGCAGTTGTCGCGTGAGGAAACCGCTTCCACTCATTCTGTTGCCGGGCACGCTCATGGACGGAGCCAGCCTGCTGCCGCTGGTGGCAACACGCGGGCGGAACGTGGTCGTCGAACTGCTCGGCGTCGAGGACGAATTTGATGCCGAGATCGACCGGCTCGCCGCGCTCGCAAAGCAGCCCACCATTTGGGTCGGACATTCACTGGGAGGCATTGCCGCCCTGCATCTGGCAGCGCGGCAACCCGCATGTTGCGCTGCCTTGGTGGTCCTTGCGTCCAATGTACGGCCAGATGGGCCGCAAGGCGCATACATCGGGGCGCAGCATTCGGCGGCGCTGCATCGCGGTGGTATGGCCGCTTTGCTTCATCAGCAACTCGCCCCGCTCTACGGCCTCCGGCAAGACGACCTGCTGCTCAATGAGCTGAGGGCACAGGCGGAAAACGTTGGGGTCGAACGATTCCGGCGACAGTTGCGTTATGCCGCCGAACGACCCGGTCTGACGTACCCGCCGGCAGCGCTGTTCATGCCGGTAATGGCACTGTCTGGCAGCGACGACCCCTTGTGTCCGCCGGCATGCGGCGAAGAAGTCATGTCCCGATCTACGGACAAGCTTTCCAGCCATCATGTATTGCCCGGCGCGGGTCATCTTCTGCCATTGCAAGCCCCAGACTGGTGCGCGCACCACTTACGCGCTTTCCTGCGGCATTTGACGCCAGCTTCGACCCGGATACGCAGAAGCCAGGCGTACCGGTTAACGCGCAGTTGACCGCAAAGTAGGCACGGTGAGGCAAGGTGTTCACGGCAATTGAACGGCTTCTGGCGGCCGCAAGGCACTGCGGGCCTGGTCGACAACGTTCCTTGGCGCAACTGCCACCCAGGCAATCCGTGCGCCGGGATGCGCATTCGAGAAACGCGTTGAACTCGTCTTTGACGCATTTCGGCAGGCTGGCGCCGGTGGTCTCTTTGGTCTGGGCGAAGAAGCTCTGTGCGTGTTGCTGCACCAGGCGGTGCAGCGTGGTCTGCTCGGGGCGGTGGCGCGGGTAGTCGACCGGGGCGCAATTGCCATGCTTCATGCTGGCCTGGCCGGCGTTGGCTTGCACGTGATGGACATGGGAAGTCTGGGGTGGTGCAGCTTCTCAAGACGCGGGCTCCAGCGCATCCGCCTTCGGCGGGAATATCTATGCCCAGGAACAGGGTGGCGACCCCGAAGCCGTGCGGCTTGGTCCGCGCGCGCCGTCGTCCGGCTCGACCAAGAAGGCCGAAAGCGCTGATCCAACGCCGCTCGGTCGACGCCTCTCATGCGAGGCACGCGCGGCGGCGGGTAAGCAGCCTGGAACGGCGAATGCGGTGTCCGCGGCCAGCACTGCGGACAACCCTGACCAGTTGCTGTGCCAATCGGGCATTGGAAAGCAGCCGCGACGATTGATGCTGCTGACAATAGTAGTTTGAACGATAGCAGACACTGTCTGCGGACCGCTTGGCACGGGCCTGGTACAAAATCCGGTACGGTTCCCACGCTGCCATGTCCACCGATCCAGATCCCCACTTCACCGAGCCCACCACCCATTACTGGCAGGAGATTCTCTCCGCGCCTGCTGGAGGGGTCGGCGGGCATGGCCCCTGGCGGCACGGTTACCCGGCTCGCCTGCCCGACGGCCGGGTGCTGGTGCTGCCGATCCGCCGACTCGCGAGCGAGCCCACCCATGCTGTGGCGTCGCTGGTGGTAAACCAGGCTTCACTTCCGGTGGTGGAAAGTCTGGGCACCCTGCTGGCAGACCGGCTACAGGTGTTTGCGCCCGACCTGGTCATCGGCCTGCCCACTTTGGGGCTGGCGCTGGCACCGGTGGTCGCGCGGGTTCTTGGCCATCCGCGTTATCTGCCGATGGGGACTTCGCGCAAATTCTGGTACGACGAGGCATTGTCCGCGCCGGTGCATTCGATCACCTCGCCGCTGTCGGGCAAACGCATCTACCTCGACCCGCATCTGCTGCCCTTGCTGCGCGGCCGGCGGCTCGCCCTGGTGGACGACGCCCTGAGCACTGGCACCACGATGCTAGCCGCGTGGGACCTGATCGAGTCGCTCGGCGGGGAGGTGGTGGCCTGTGGTGTGGCCATGCTGCAGGGCCGGCGCTGGTGTGACAAGCTGGGCCCGCAGCGCACGGCACGCGTGGTGGGGGTGTTCGACAGCCCGCTGTTGCGCGCAGTGCCCGAAGGCTGGGTGCTCAGGGACTGACCGGGAGGTCCATGGCGGCGCGCAGCGCATCGAAATCACGGGTGAATTCGCGCGTCCACGCCCGGCGTGTGGCGTCGTCCATCCAGGCACCGTCCAGCCCGTTCACCACGAACCCGCGCAACTGGTCCAGTGAAAAGCCGAAGTCCTGCACCATCATGTGCCAGGCTCTGGTGGGCGTGACCAGGTGCAGCGTGGGGTCGTCCGTATTGGGGTGAATACGCAGGCCCAGGCCGGCCATGCGGCGGATCGGATGGTCCAGCGCCCAGCGTTCGGGCGCCAGGGTGCGCAGGTAGTACGAGTTGGTCGGCACCACGGTGAACACGATACCGCGGTCGGCGCACTGGCGCGCGTAGTCCGGGTGGTCCACGATGGTGTAGCCGTGGTCGATGCGGTCCACCTGCAACAGCTCCACGGCGGTGCGCACATTCGTCCAGGGCATGCCGAATTCGCCCGCGTGGGCCGTGGTCTTCAGGCCGGCGCCGCGGGCC
>JAYVRP010000841.1:0-4054 GCA_043776215.1 Rhodoferax sp.
GTATTCCTCTCGTAACCCCTTGATTTCATTGACCCGCCCGTGGAAGTACCGGGAACCCGCCGCTCTTCCCACAAGTTCAGGATCATGCGTCCGGTCACAGGTACGTCAGAAAAATCGCTCGCCGTTAGAAGGTGAGCAGTCTCGAAACACCCGGAAGGTCGCCCTAACCCATTGATTTAATTAACACATTATTGGTCGGGGCGAAAGGATTCGAACCTTCGACCCTCTGGTCCCAAACCAGATGCGCTACCAGGCTGCGCTACGCCCCGACGTGCCCGATTCTAACTGCAGGTGCGGCAGTATTGCGCCGCGACAAGGACAATTGCGGAGGGAAACCCGCAATGGCTTCGCGTGCGGTCCGATAAAGTCGGCCGTATGCGCACTCAGAACAGACAACCCGCCTTGCCGTGGCTCGAGCCTGGCGACGCATTTCCGCCCGTGGGCCAAGCCTGGGGTGCCGACTCCGAGGCGCCTGGCCTGCTGGCTGCAGGTGGCGCACTGGATGTACCCTCCTTGTACCAAGCCTACCGCCAGGGTATTTTTCCATGGTTCAGTGAAGGCCAACCCATTCTGTGGTGGAGCCCTGACCCGCGCATGGTTCTGCTGCCGGCGGACTTCCGTTTGCACCAATCCTTGCGCAAGACGCTGCGACGCTTGCAGCGCAACAATGACACACACGAGATCCGGATTGACACGGCGTTTGCCCGTGTGATGCAGGCCTGTGCGACGACGCTGCGCGCAGTTGGCGGGGCTGGCGGGGCTGGCGGCACCTGGATCCTGCCGCAGATGCAACGCGCCTATGTCGCCTTGCACCAGGCGGGCTTTGCACACAGCATCGAGACGTGGATTGACGGCGAATTGGCTGGCGGCCTGTATTGCGTTGCGATCGGGAAATCCGTGTTTGGTGAGTCGATGTTCAGTCATCGAACCGATGGGTCGAAAATCGCGCTCGCCGCATTGACCTGCTTTTGCCGGGCCCACGGCATCGGATTGATCGATTGTCAGCAAAATACCCGGCACCTCGCGTCGCTGGGGGCTTGCGAAATGTCGCGCGCCGATTTCCTCGGCAGGTCGATTTCGGGGCTGGACGCGCAGCCCCCACGATGGCAATTCGAGCCTCTATACTGGCAAGAACTCCTGACAGACAAGCCCACGATCAAGTGACCCACCTCAAGGACCTCCCCCTCCAGACTCTGCAGTTTTACGCAACGGCGCCCTACCCTTGCAGCTACCTCAGCGGAAGGCAAGCCCGGTCCCAGGTGGCGACACCCAGCCACTTGATCAACAACGCCACGTATTCCGAACTGGTGAGCCAGGGTTTTCGCCGCAGTGGGCTGTTTACCTACCGACCGCATTGCGACGGTTGCCACGCCTGCACTCCGCTGCGTGTCCTGGTCGATGCATTCGCCCCGGACCGCAGCCAGCGCCGGGCATGGAAGCAGCACAGGAACCTGCAGGCGCGAGTCACCCGCCTGTGTTTCATGCCCGAGCACTACCAGTTGTATCTGCGTTACCAGAACGGACGCCATGCAGGCGGCGGAATGGACCAGGACAGTGTCGAGCAATACACCCAGTTCCTGTTGCAAAGCCGGGTCAATTCGCGCCTGGTCGAGTTCCGCGATCCGACGCCGGATGACAGTCTGGGGGCCCTGCGTATGGTGTCCATCCTGGACGTGCTCGAAGACGGGATATCGGCGGTCTACACGTTCTACGAACCGAGCCCCAAGGGCAGTTTTGGCACGTACAACGTGATGTGGCAGATTGCCCAGGCACGTGAACTGCACCTGCCACACTTGTACCTGGGGTACTGGATCGCAGAGAGCCACAAGATGAGCTACAAGGCGCGTTTCAACCCGCAGCAGGTTCTGATTGACGGGGTCTGGGCAGAGGCGGTTGCTGACCATGACCCGGCCGGGCCACACGCAAAGGCCCTATCGTGAAGAAATCCGCTCCAGATGGTCTGGCCTCTCCGGCGGTTCAGGTCATCGAACGTATGTTCGCCTTGATGGATGTGCTGGCGTCGCGTGAAGATGCGATCTCACTGAAGGAGATCAGCGAGAAAACCAGCTTGCATCCCTCGACGGCACACCGCATACTCAATGACCTGACCATCGGGCGTTTCGTGGAACGCCCGCAGCCTGGCAGCTACCGGTTGGGCATGCGCCTGCTGGAGCTGGGCAACTTGGTCAAAGGTCGCCTGAACGTGCGCGATGCCGCGCTGATTCCCATGCGCGAGCTGCACAAGAAAATTCAGCAACCGGTCAACCTGAGCGTGCGCCAGGGGGATGAAATCATCTATGTGGAGCGGGCTTACAGCGAACGCTCTGGCATGCAGGTGGTTCGAGCAATCGGCGGGCGCGCGCCGCTGCACCTGACATCGGTCGGAAAGTTGTTCCTGTCGGCCGACGATGCGCAACGTATCCGAGCTTATGCCACGCGTACTGGACTGCACGGCCAGACCAAGAACAGCATCACGCAGGTTCCGGCCCTGGAGCGGGAACTGGCTAAAGTGCGCCAACTTCGTCATGCACAAGACAACGAGGAACTGGAGTTGGGTGTGCGCTGCATGGCTTGCGGCATCTACGATGACCAGGGCAAGCTCGTTGCGGGCCTGTCGATCTCTGCACCCGCCAGTCGCCTGGACGACGCCTGGTTGAGCCAGTTGCAGGCCACGGCCCAGGAAATCTCCCACACCCTCGGATTTGCACCCGCTGGCACACGCGCCTGAAGCGCCAGTTCAGCCGACCGGCTTGACGACGGGTGACGACTCGACCCAGCGTCTCACGCGCTCCGCGTCGGCGATCCGGGTCAGGGTTCCGGCAGAGTCAAGAAAAACCATGATCAGTTTGCGGCCGGCCACAGTGGCCTGCATGACCAGGCAACGACCTGCCTCGGAGATATAACCCGTCTTCTGCAATCCGATCTGCCAGGCAGGATTACGAACCAGTCGGTTGGTGTTGTTGAACTGGAGGGTTCTGTTTCCGACGGCCACCTGGTACTGCGGCGACGTGGACAACTCACGCAACGTCGGGTCGCCGTATGCCACATTGACCAGCCGCGCGAGGTCTTGCGCACTCGACTGGTTCTTGCTCGACAGCCCGGTTGGCTCCACATAACGGGTATCACCCATTCCTAGGGAATGCGCTTTGGCATTCATCGATGCCACGAATGTGGTCATGCCGCCCGGGTAGGTGCGCCCAAGTGCGTGGGCCGCCCGGTTCTCGCTCGACATCAGGGCCAGGTGCATCAGTTCACCGCGGCTCAATTCGGCACCAACTTTCAAGCGCGAGCGACTGCCCTTTTCAGTATCCACATCTTCCTGGGAAATCACGATCATCTCGTCCATGGGCAGGCGCGCCTCACTCAGAATCAAACCCGTCATCAGCTTGGTCAAGGAGGCGATGGGAAGCACCGCCTGTTCGTTCTTGCTGAAAAGCACCTCGCGTGTGTCCTGGTCTATCACAAGTGCCACGCTGGACTTCAGGTCAAGCGCATCATGGTGCCCATGCAGGCCTGCAAGCTGACCGAAAGATGGTTTCGCCGGGGCCGCTGTCAACACGACCGAGCGCCGCTGCCTGGCCGAAACAAGCTGTGTCGAGACTGTGCGTTTGGCCACCACGGTCTTCTTGGAAACTTTGACGACGTCGCGTTTGCTGGTCTTGGCAAAGGCTGCCGGAACACAAAGGGAAGCCGCCAGAAACGCCAGGGCAAGGAAACGCAGGGTCTTGTTCAATGGGTACCTCGGCATACAAAAAAGGGCTGAAAGAGTCGACCACTCGGCTCTTCGCGTTCGACTATCGAGTTTAAACAGAAAAGTCATGCAAGATCAACTACTTGCATGACTTTTTTAAAGTAATCCCCAATTTTGGCGCTATTCCCTAGCCTTGGGCCGAAACGCGCTCCGCCTTGCTGTACAGCTTGTTGAGTGCGCTAAGGTAGGCCTTGGCGGATGCCACCACGATATCCGGGTCCGACCCGACACCGTTGACCACCCGGCCGCTGTTTTGCAATCGCACCGTCACCTCGCCCTGGCTTTCGGTGGATCCGCTGATGG
>JAYVRP010000842.1:0-14526 GCA_043776215.1 Rhodoferax sp.
GCAAGGGTTAAACATGAACGCTGGTTCGTCTCAATCGCTGGTGCTCGAGATGCTGGTCCGCATGGTGGTTCCCATGCGGCGCGAGTTCGGCCGCGTGATCGATGTGCAGACGTTCCTGCATGACCAGGACTACGCACGTGACGTGCTGGCACAAGCCGCCAGCAGTCAGGTCGAGCGTCTGCGCACGTACGCCGAGATTGTCGACAGACAGCAACGCGGTGCGGGTGCCCGTCCGCCAGTGCCACCGACCGCGGTGTTCGACGAGACTGCACAGCGCGACTTCCTGCGGCAGCGGCACGACGCGGTGCGGAGTCTCATCGACCTGGCGGGACCGAGCGCTGAGTCGCTAGCCATTCGCATGGAGCGGGCAAAGAATGCCGGCGAACTGCGACCTTTGCTGGAGCGGGGTTACGGCCTGGTGCTGGACTTGCGCGGCGCGTCCGCCGCACGCGCCTACGTCGCCGTCGTTGGTATTGCCCGGGGCGCACACCACGCCTTTCCATCGGCGCACGCAAACACGTAGTCGAGCGCACTGCATCGTGACGCCGCATGCCACAGGGGGCGCCCAACACGCAGCCACCCTGAAGGTCGCATCCGGTCGCCGAACCCGGACAACGCGTGTGCCGATCAGCAACAGGTGAACACCTGAATCCGCCCGGTAAAACACCTGATCGCCCGCAAGATCGCACCTTTTGCCCCCAAAGCCGTTTATGGTCTGGAAATGCGCGAGCCTTTGCGCTGGACCGTCACGGGCGGCAAAACCAGTTTTCAGTGACCATTCACACCATGTCAAGCAGCATCCAACGCCATCCTGTCCACCGCCACCTCAACCATGTGTCCATCCATGCCAAGCTGCTGGCGCTGGCTGTCTTCAGCGCCCTGGTGATGGTGGGTATGTCGTCTTACCTGGTTTGGCAGAAGTACCAGGACAACATCGAGGCGAGAAGACAGTCGATTCGACAACTCGTGGAGACGGAAGTGTCCACACTGGAGAGCGCCTACAAGCTGGAGTCCAGCGGCGCATTGACACGTGACCAGGCACAGGCTCTTGCGATCCGGCTGGTCAATGAATCAAGGTACAGCGGGAAGGAGTATTTCTGGATCAACGACATGAATGTGAAGTTGATCACGCACCCTTTTCGCCCCGACCTGATCGGCAAGGATGTCAGCGGCATCAAGGACCCGGACGGCAACCCGCTGTTCGTGCGCTTTGTGGAGGTGGTCAAGCGTGACGGGGCCGGCTACCACGCCTATCTTTGGCCAAAGCCGGGGCTGGACAAACCGGTGGAAAAGGTCTCTTATGTCGCGGGATTCAAGCCTTGGGGATGGCTTGTCGGATCCGGGCTCTACATGGACGACCTGCGTACGCAGTTCATTGCCGGGGCGCTGTGGGACGCGGGCTACATTGTTGTGGCCCTGGCCGCCATCATGGTGATGCTGCAGGTGGTATACCAGTCCATCGTCCGCGGGTTGGACAAGGCAGCTCGCGTGGCGCGGACCATCACGAGTGGCGACGTCAGCCAGAACATCCACCTCATTGGCGGCGACGAGATCGGAGACCTCATCGGCGAGATGAAGACCATGTCCGAACAGCTCAACGGCATCATGACCCAGGTGCATGGAGCCGCCAGCCAGTTGTCGCAGTCCAGCGACGAAATCGCGGCAGTCAGCCTGGACCTGAGCAGCCGCACCGAAGCAACAGCTGCCAACCTGGAAGAGACCGCCGCCACCATGAGCGAGTTGACCCGGACAGTCGAGCACAATGCGCAAACCACGCGAACTGCGCAACAGAACATCAGTGACGCCAGCATCGTGGCCGGCAGGGGTGGGCAGACTGTCGAACAGGTGGTTCGCACCATGGCGGGCATCAGCAAGGCTTCCCTGCGCATCTCGGACATCATCGCCCTGATCGACGGCATCGCGTTCCAGACCAATATCCTGGCGCTCAATGCGGCTGTCGAGGCGGCTCGGGCCGGAGAACAAGGGCGGGGCTTTGCCGTGGTCGCGGCCGAGGTCCGCTCGCTGGCGCAACGTTCCGCCCAGGCAGCCAAGGAGATCAAGGGGCTGATCGAGGACTCAGTCACGCAAACCCGCTGCGGAGAACAGCTCGTGCAAAAGACTGGCCAACTGATGATGCAACTGGTGCAATCCGTGCAGCAAGTCAACGAGCTTATCCGGGAAATTGCCCAGTCGACAACCGTACAAAGCAACAGCATCGCCCAGGTGCATATCGCAGTAAGCCAGCTGGACCGGATGACACAGCAAAATGCAACCATGGTGGAGCAATCCGCCGCATCGGCCCAGGCCTTGCGGGAGCAGGCACAGGACATGATGGAATCGGTCAGCCGGTTCAAACTGGTCGGCAACCAGCACCTGCTGTTGGCTGGATGAACAAGCCGGTACAGTTCGGGTCAGCGCATCACCACCAACAGGCTACCCATGAGAATCAACCTTCAATGTCCGTTTCATGAAAAGGACAGTGCCAAGCAACTCGGCGCCAGGTGGGACGGAAAGCTGCGGGTCTGGTACGTCGAGAACACCCAGGACCTGAGCCCCTTTGCCCGGTGGCTTCCCGACATGCCGCGCAACGCACCGGAGCCGAATGCTGCAGCAACAACAATAACAACTGCCAAGGTGCCAGCCGCAGGAGCTGCCCCGGCGCGCAACAACCACACCGCCGTGGTCACTGGCTCCTCGACGATTCCCCATTGCGGCTGCGAGGTACTCCCCTGGGACGATTGCGCCTGCACCCGGCGTGCAAACAGCCAGGCATTCGTCTAGTGTCACCGCGGAGAAGCGCAGTGGCGTGCTGCGGGGTGCCGGTCCGTACAGCACCACGCCAGCAGCTCGGTGATGCACTGCAGAAAACCAGAAAACCTCCTGAAGACCGGGCTTGCAGGCCTATTTGAGGGCGGTTTCGTACTGCCGAAAGCGTAAGCTTGGGTGCACGTGTTACAGATCATGCCCGCCAACCCGCATTGAAGAAGCCTTTCCGACTTTTCGGAATCTCAGATGCCCCCAAAAATGCCCCCGCAGTTTGCCGCTGCCATGCTTTACGTTTGACCGCATCGGCATCCCGGGCTTCACTCGACAAGCTGGCCAACACGACATGGCGTCTCACGCATCGGGAGGCGTTTCGAAAATGAAACACTCAGGCAGGATGGCCGGGGCGATGCAGTCGACGTCTTGAACCGACACGCCGCAGACGAAAAAGCCGTCGCGCCAGTGCCGGACGACATCGACGAGTTAATCGATGTGCCCGCGTGCTTCTTCCGCCGACAAACCGAAACGCCCCGCCTGCGTAGCAAAGCGTGGTTGCACGGATGATCGTCGTTGTTGGTCACGGCGGCATTAAAGACCATCCGCCTGAATAGTTCGGCGCAGTCGGCTGCCGGTTTGTCGAACCAGCGGCGCAAGTTGTCGGCCAGCAGCGGGTAGGACCTCGTCGACGTCGAGGTTGTCCTGCGCACCGATGACTCCATGATCAGCGACGAAGACTATCGAACTCTCTGTCGTGCATTCGTGCCGAAACCAGGCGACGTCTTGCTGGCAATTGTCGGAGCGACCTTGGGCAAATCAGCCGTAATTCCTGACGGTCTTGGACCATTACCCCAGCCCCAGCCGCTGCCAATGCCGCCACGTTGTCAACAAGAAGCCCATCCATCAGCGTCGCGTTGGTGGCGCGAAAGTCGTTGATCGCGTGATCGTTCATCGACACCCTGAAGATCCGGCTGATACACAACCTGCTGCTGAGCCTGACCAACATCTCGGTCCGGCTGACGGCGTAAGTGGCTGCGCTGGAAGCGTGGTCAACAGCGCGCGGCGCGTTAGCGGGAAGGTAGTCCTCGAAGTCATTACACTGTCAGCTCTTTGCCTCGCAGGGCCAGCCGGGCCCTGTTCCTTGTTCACCGCATTGCGCCGAAGCGGTTACCGGTGGCGGAGCAACGCGTGATTCAACATGACACCGAACTGACCCGAACATGAGTGATATTCGCGCGCTGCTGCTCACCGATGTGGTGGACAGCACCAAACTCTCCGAGCGCCTTGGCGACGTCGCCATGGCCGAGGTCTGGGCCGGACACGACCGCCTCGCGCGCGACCTGCTGCCGCGCTGGCGCGGGCGCGAGATCGACAAAACGGACGGCATGCTGCTGCTGTTCGAACTGGCATCCGATGCCGTCCAATACGCGCTGGATTACCACCGCGCTCTGGCCGGGCTGCCGGTGCCCCTGAAGGCACGCGCGGGGCTCCACGTCGGCGCCGTGATCCTTCGCGAGAACCATGCCGACGACGTGGCGCGCGGCGCGAAACCCCTGGAGGTGGACGGCCTGGCCAAACCGACCGCGGCGCGTGTGATGTCGCTGGCACGCGGCGCCCAGACGCTGCTGACGCCTGAGGCCCACGAGTCATTGGGCGACTGGCTGGAGGGCACTGCGCTGCAGACCCTCTCGCATGGCCATTGGGTGCTCAAGGGTGTCTCGACGCCGATCGAACTTTTCGAGGTCGGCGAGGACTCGACCACCTTCACTGCGCCACCCGATGGCGAGAAGGTCTATCGCGTGGTGCGGGTGGGCGAACGCTGGCTGCCGGTGCGCCAGATCGCCAACAACCTGCCTGAGCAACTCACCTCCTTCATTGGACGCGAGCATGAACTGGCCGAGCTCAAGGCGCTGCTGACCAAGACCCGGCTGCTCACGCTGCTGGGCATGGGGGGCCTGGGCAAGACCCGCCTGGGCTTGCAGGTTGCCGCAGAGCTGATGGCCGAGTACCCCGACGGCGTCTGGTTTCTCGATCTGGCGCCCCTGCGCGATGGTGCGCTGGTCATCACCGAGGCGGCGCAGGCCATGGGTGTGCGGGAGGAGCCGGGCCGGCCGCTGCTGCAGACGCTTTGTGCTTACCTGAAGACACGCCGCGTGCTGATCATCCTGGACAACTGCGAACACCTGCTCAAGCCGATCGCGCTGTTCGCGCATGCGATCCTGAAGGCCGCGCCGCAGGTCGCTTTCATGGCCAGCAGCCGGGAGGCCTTGCGCGTGCCGGGCGAGCGCCTGTACCCGATCCAGCCGCTGCCGGTACCGGGCCGGCACGACGGCTTCGAGGCGCTGTCGCGTTCCACGGCCGTGCGCCTGTTCGTCGACCGCGCGCAGGAGCACCGCAACGACTTCGAGCTCACGCCGGAGGAAGCGCCCGCGGTGGGCGAACTGGTGGCCCGGCTCGAAGGTATTCCGCTGGCACTGGAACTGGCGGCAGCGCGGGTGCGCACGATGACGGTGGCCGACATCAACCGTGGCCTGGAACACCGTTACCAGGTGCTCACCGAAGGCAGCATCGTGCTGGAGGAACGCCAGCAGACGCTGCGCGCGTTGGTCGACTGGTCCTACGACATGCTCAGCCCGGCGGAGAAAAACGTGCTCGAACGGCTGGCGGTGTTCGTTGGCGGTTTCGATCTCGCGGCGGCAGAGCCGGTGTGCGCCGTCGCTCCGCTGGAGCCTTCCGAGGTGTCGGCGCTGCTGGCCTCGCTGGCCGAGAAGTCGCTGGTCGCCGCCGAGAGCCGCGACGGCCAACCGCGTTACCGCATGCTCGAGACCATCCGTGAATATGCGGGCGAAAAACTCGAGGCCGATGGTGAGCTGGCGGCCACGGCCGCGCGGCATTGCGAGCACTTTTTTGTGGTGGCCAAGGACGCGCGCGACGGCATGGCGGGCCCGCAACAGGGCGAGTGGCTCGACCGCCTGGACACCGAGCACGACAACTTTCGCGCTGCGATGCGGGTAGCGCAGACCGACGACAGCGGGGTCGACCCATTCGTCGCGGTGAAGCTGGCCGTGGCGCTGCAAAATTTCTGGATCATGCGTGGCCACGTCAGCGAAGGGCGTGCGGATGTGCGGGCCATGCTGGCGCGCCCCGTGATCCAGGCCTCCGAAATGGCGCAGGCCTATGCGCTGTATGTGGGTGCGGCGCTGGCATTCATCCAGAGCGACCTGGCCGAGGCCCGGCGCATGCTGCTGGAGTGTCTGGAATTGCGCCGGCGTCTGGACGACCCGTCCGACATCGCGGCCACCCTGTCCACGCTTGCAGTGACCAAGCTCAAGAGCGGCGACGCCACCGGCGCGCTGGAGGCGAGCACCGAGGCGCTGCCCCTGTTCCGCCAATGCGAAGACCGAGTCGGCGAGGCCATCTCGCTGCTCCAGCTGGGGCAGATCGAAGCCACCCTGGGACGTGCCGCAGAGGCACTGCAACATCTGAACCAGTCACTCGCGATTGCGCGCGAGATCAAGCACCCGGAAACCGAAGGCGAGGCAGAGCTGCTGCTGGGTGAGCTGGCCATGGCCAGGCACGATGTTGATACGGCCGAACAGGATTTTGTGCGCTCTTTGGCCGTATGCCTGGGCGCCGGCGACCGGCGCGGTGCGGCCAATGCGCAGTGGGCGCTCGGCCATATCGACCTGGTGCTCGGCCGCCTGGACGAAGCCCGCCAGCGCCTGCGCGAGTCCTTGACGGCTTTCGATCTGTTCGAGATGCGCGACCAGTGGCTGGGTTGTCTGGAAGACCACGCGGCGCTGGCATTGCGCCAGGGGGCTGCGACCCTCGCGGTGGGCCTGGCGGCGGCATCGCAGCGGCTGCGCGAGAGCGCACGCCTGATCCGCTTGCCGCAAGCCCGGCAACATTGGGAGGATTTGCTCGCCGAGTTGCATGGCGCTTGCAGCGAGAACACATTCGACCAGGCTTGGCAACAGGCGCAGACCTGGGACAGCGCGGAGTTGCAGCGCCAGGCGATGGGCCTGACGAAGTCTGCACCGGCTCCCTTCCGGGAGCGGCGCCGCAAGCCGCGCTAGCGGCGCTGGCTGCCGGGCCCGATGTTGCGTTTCAAGCGCGGCGGCGGCGGCGGCGTCGCAGTCCGACCACACCCACACCCGCCAGGGCGGTGAGCGCCAGGGTCAATGCGCCGGGCTCGGGAACGGAGGAACGCAATGCGGAACCGTTGAAGGGCACCACCGGAGCCGTGAGCGAGCCGCTCTGCCCCAGATATGTGCCGCTTCCATCCAACCTTGCGCCAATGGCGCCGCCATCAGGATCGGTGAACTTGGGCGTCAGCCCCGCGTTATCGTTGTATGTAATGAGGAACTGAACCAGATCGAGAGTACTCGAGTCGATGTTTTGCTCGCCAGGAGTGACATTTCCAGGGGGCTGGTCGGAGAAGGTGTCGACGCATTGGAGGCAGGTGACCTTCGCGCCGCTGAGACCGAAGTTCAGTGTGAATGTGTTGCCCATCGCGCTGGATGGGCTGGAAAAGAAGGTGTAGTGCACGCACGTCACCAAGAACGTATCACAAAAAGCAGAGTAGGTCAGTTCGCCGTTCGCCGTATTGCTGTCTATGCCGACAATCTGTTGGTTCTTGACCCGCACGTTGGCGATGTGGTTCCAGTCGTAGAACGGACTCAATTCGAAGTAGCCCGCAGGGGCGTCGCCGGTGTTGTAAAGCTGCAAGCGGACCCGCTGGACATAGTTAGTGCCCAAGTCACACAGGCCTGTCGTGGCGTAGTCACCGTCGGGCTGGTTCGAACAGGCATTCGGTGCCAGGAAATCAAAGCTGGCACTCCACGACAGATTGGGTAGGAACGTTCCGAACGGCGGATGCCATTTCCCCGACACCAGGCCCGCATTGGCGGTACCCAGAAGGCCGAGCGCGATGCCGAGTGCCAGCAGGGCTTGTTTCAGCATCGTCCAGAATGAATGGGTCATAGGGTGCCTCTTGTTGGGAATGACTGGAATTCAAGCGCCCGGCCCGAATCGAATGGGCAGACACACGACCGCCAGCGTTCAGCTCCGGCGAGTCGTATCCCAAAAGCAAATTGCACGCCAAAAGTCACAGGTCATCGTAAGTGGCTGTCAGCGTGAACTATTTCTCAATTTCTTTCGTTTTATCTCAAATGGGCCGCTGTCAAATGTAAAGAATATCGATACCCGTCGTGTCGCCCAAGCCGAATCTCTACCTACCCACAGGCACTGCGCAGATAGGGGCCGACTGACCAAGCCGGGTTGTCGGACGTCCTCCGCAAGCCAATCCAAATGAGGTCGCGGTCGACAGGAAAGATACCGCCAGTTGACCGTCGAAACGGTCCGCTGCAAGGCACCGTTCAACGATTTGCAGGCGTTGTGTTGTGACCCACTACACTCGACCGAATCATTTTCATGCGCAGCGGCAACGCGATTCCGTGCGCTGTCCGCGCAACCAGCTTAAAGGACCTTCCGTGCACATCCATGCTGCCCGATTCATTGCACCCCTTTTTCTGGCAGCCGCGGTCACACTGTCCCTGGCCTCGACGTTGGTGAACGCACAGCAGGCCGTACCCGCTGCGGTGCCGACGGCAATGAGCGCAGCCAGCGATGCCCGCCCGGCCGCTGCAACACCCAAGTCCGACGCCGGCGAAAACCCCTATGGCATTCGCGCCGTCTGGGAACAGGGCGACCTCGTCGCGCGCGGCACACTGATGATCCTGATCGTGATGAGTATGTCCAGCTGGTACGTCATCTTCACCAAGCTGTTCGAGCAGGCCAAGATACTGAGGCAGGCCAAGGCGATCAAGCAGGACTTCTGGGCCGCCGGCACTGTGGGCGAGAGCGTCGACAAACTGGCGCCCGACAGCCCGTTTCGCTTCATCACCGACAAGGCACTCGAGGGCGCCAGCAAACACGACGGCTTGCTTGGTGCGGTCGATTTCAACACCTGGGTCACGATGAGCATCCAGCGCGCCATGGGCAACGTGCAAAGTCGTCTGCAGAACGGTTTGGCAGTGTTGGCCACGGTCGGATCCACGGCGCCCTTCGTCGGCCTTTTCGGCACCGTGTGGGGCATCTACCATGCGCTGGTAAGCATCGGCATGTCGGGCCAGGCCAGCATCGACAAGGTCGCCGGCCCGGTGGGTGAGGCACTGATCATGACCGCCATTGGCCTGGCCGTGGCGGTACCCGCCGTGCTGGGCTACAACTGGCTGGTGCGGCGCAACAAGTCGGCGATGGAGAGTGTGCAGGCCTTCAGTGGCGATCTGCACGCGGTGATGCTGGCAACAGTCAAGAAATAGCCGCATCCAACGCGACACGACTGGAGCCCACCATGTCCATGCAACTGGGTCCGTCCGGGGACGAAGACGAGGTTCTCAGCCAGATCAACACGACACCGCTGGTCGACGTGATGCTGGTGCTGCTGATCATCTTCCTGATCACGATTCCAGTGGTGACGACCTCGATCAAACTCTCCTTGCCCAAGGAGCGCGTCGAGGAACGGCAGTCGAAACCGGAAAACGTCATCATCTCGGTCGACCCGGCCGGCGCCATCTTCTGGTATGACACGCGCGTGAACAACGTCGAGGCGCTGGTGGTCCGGCTGAAGAAGGTGTCGGTGATGCAGCCGCAGCCCGAGGTTCAGATACGCGGCGACATGGCCGCGCGATACGAAGGCGTGGGCATGATCCTGTATGCCTGCCAGCGCGCCGGTATCGCCAAGGTGGCATTCATCACCGAACCACCGGCCCTGGGCGGCTCCTAGCCGCCTGCCAAGGACACCCGTCGTTGACCACCCCGGAATCACCCCCATGAGCATGCAACTCGGCCCCGATTCAGGCTCCGGTGAACCAGACCTGATGATGGACATCAACACCACGCCACTGATCGACGTGATGCTGGTGCTGCTGGTGATGCTGATCATCACGATTCCGATCCAGCTGCACGCCGTGAACATGGAGTTGCCGGTCGGCAAACCGCCAGCCAGCCTCGTGAAGCCCGAGAAGGTCCAGATCGACATCGACGAAAACAGCGTGGTCTATTGGCAGGGCCTGCCGGTCAGCGCGCCGGAGCTCGATGCCAGGATGAGCGTGATCGCCCAGCAGGTGGTGCAGCCCGAGGTGCACATCCGGCCAAACAAGGGCTCGCGTTACGCGGTGTTTGCCAGCGTGCTGGCAGCCTCCAAACGCAAGGGCCTGACCAAGATGGCCGTGATCGGCAGCGAGCAGTTCGTCCAGTAGGACCGGGGCCCATGTCTTACCGCGACAGCTACCAACCCAGGGATCCCGCCAGCCGTTATCGCGGGCTGGCGATCGTGGCCTTGCTGCATGTGCTGATGGTCTGGGCGCTGATCACTGGCACCGCCAGGAAAGGCTTCGAGCTGCTGAAGAAGCCGCTCGAAGCGGTGGTGATCCAGGAGGTCATCATTCCGCCGCCCCCACCACCGCCCCCGCCGCCCAAGGAAATCAAGACGCCCGAGTTGAAGGCGCCCAAGGCCGAGGCACCCCCGCCGCCTTTTGTTCCACCGCCTGAAGTCGCGGCACCCGTGACCGCGGCGCCAGCCATCGTGGCCACCCCCACGCCACCACCCGCGCCGCCGGTCATTGCGCCACCACCACCCCCGGCACCGGTCACCGCCGCCCCGTCGCCTGCGCCTGCGCCTGCGCCCGCCGCACCGAAGGCTCCAGCCAAGCCGGACATCGGTATTGCCTGCCCGAGCCAGGTCGCACCGGAAATGCCGCGCAAGGCCTTGCAGGACGGCGTGTCGGGCGTGGTGAAAGCACAGGTGCTGATCAAGGATGGGGCGGTCAAGGAAATCACGATCCTGTCCGGCCCGCGGGTCTTCCACGCTGCGGTGCGCAGTGCCATGCTGCAGTACAAATGCACGCAGGACCCGGCGGAAGTTCTGGCGACGCAGGAATTCACGTTCAAGCTGGAGTGAGCGGCGCGACGCGCCACCGGCTACCGGGGCAGGAACCGAGCGTTGGTGGTCGGACGGGCACTGAAAAGGAGAGACGCTGATGCAGAACACACCACAAGACACCCAGCCCGAGAGCTGGCAACGATTCTTTGCGTCAGCTGCCAACAACCAGGCTTGGCAATTGGCTGAAGACTACGCGGACCCGACCACCGCCATTGCTTTATTGAATGCGGCACACGCTTCGGCGTTCCATTGGAGGGTGGTGGGAACGGAGCTGAACCACATGCGGGCCTCCATGTTGCTGGCCCACGCGCATACGCTTGTCGGCCACGGCCGCACCGCCCTGGCGTTGGCCGAAGAAGTTCGTTCGTATTTTCTTGCCAGAATGGACACCCCGGACTGGGATCTCGCGTTTGTGCACACCATCCATGCCCACGCCGCGCACGTGGCTGGCGCGCCCCATCTGCACGCACTCTCGTACGCCGCTGCCACGCGGGCACTCGAAGCCATCATCTACGCCGAGGACCGTGACATTGTCTTGAAAACGTACCGCCAGGTCCCCGCTCCGTAAGCCATGCCTCGCGCTGGTCCGGCCGCCGCGAGACCGGGCTGCACCATGTGCCGACCCCTTCACGGAAATGGCACATGGCTGTGGCAGTGACGCAGCGGGCCGCCGTTACAACGGAGCACATCAACAGGAGCGGCCAACTCCCTCGCCCGGACGCCTATGCCGACAGCGCTACCTTTTCCTGATCAGAACTTGATGGTTCCATTGAGGTAAACGGTACGGCCACGCGGATCGTAATAACGGCCGTCCCAGCCGACCTCCTGGCCCCGATTCAGCCCGCCCTGCGAGAACACGAACGGCGGACTCTTGTTGGCCAGGTTGATAACGCCGCCGGTCAGGATGATGCTCTTGGTGACCGCAAAGGTGGTTTGCCAGTCAAATGTGACAAAGCTCGGCACCTTGACGCGGAAATCGTTATCGGCGGCTCCGGTGGCCACAACGGTTGGACCGGCCGCGTTGTCCTTGTAGCCGGACATGAAGTTGATCGCCAGCGCATGCGCCCAGGGCCCGGTGGCAAAGCTGTTGGTCCACTTGCCCTTCCATCTGAATGAGACGTTTTGCTGCTGGTCCTTGCCAGCCAGATCCGACAGATAAGGGCCGTTCTTTTCCGACTGGGACTCCGAGCGCAGCATCACGGTGGCCACTGCGTTCGATGTCCACTTGCCTCCCGCCACGTCAAAGCGTGAATTGGCGGCCAGGTCAATACCGGTGTATCGCGCATTACCGAGGTTTTCATTGGGTGTGATGAAGGCCAGCAGCTTCTTGCCCGTGGACGGATCGGTGAAGTCGGTGAAGTTTCCGGCAAATTTTGCAGGATCTGCAAACGCAACCTGCTCGGATACCTGTCCAATAAGATTCGAGATGCGCACGGTCCACAAGTCGGCGCTGAATGAACTGCTGGGTGTGGCGTCCCAGACCACACCCAAGGTAGCCTGTTTGGACTTCTCTGGCTGCAGCCCCGTATTCCCCTTGGCGTAAACATTGAACTGGTTGCCGTCATCGCAGATCACCCCCTGGGTGTTGGCCAGTGTCTGCAGGGCCGCAGCCTCCGGGCTTCCTGAACATCCATACGCATTTTGCGTGACGCCGAAATTCTGCTTCGGAGCGTTCACCTGCGCGAGCGACGGAGCGATGTAACCGGTACCCAGCGACCCCCGGATCAACAACTCCTTGGTCGGCTGGAAACGCGCTGCAGCCTTGCCGTTGACGGAATTACCGAAATCGGAGGTGTGGTCGAAGCGCGCCGAGCCCGTCAATTCGAGATTTTTAGTGACGGGCATACCGAGTTCCGCGAACAGACCGAAGGTCTTGCGGTTGGCAGAATAGGCGGGTTGAATGCCAGTGTCTCCGAAGCGTTGATCGATGCCGGTTCCCACGCAGGGATTGCCCGTGACTGCGCAGGGGTCGCCATTGACATCGGTTGCGTAGGTCTTGCGCCCGCCCAGTACGTCACCGGGTCGCGCATCGAGCTTCTCGATGTAGTAGGTCGAGCCCAGAGCCAGCTGCAGCGGCCCGCCTTCCAGTTTGCCCACTTCACGCGACGCCTGGACGCTGAGCATGTCGAAGGTCGTGACCCCGCCGTTCCAATAGCCATCAATTTTCGCGCCGTCGATCGCCGCTTTGCCTGCGGCAGATTGCGCGCCCACAGGCAGAAACGGATCGAAGCCCTTCAACACCGCACCGGCCACGCCGCTGACGCTGGCATAACCACCGCCGAAGGAGTCCTTCGCGGTGTTCTTGGAGTGCACGAAAGAGGTCTTGTAATCCCAATCAGTGATCGTGCCCTCCAGACCGGTCACGAAATGTGTGAGGCTTTGCCGGTTGATGTTGGTGCGCTTGCCCAGCTCGGTGAACCGCAGGTTCGCATCCAGCAGGGTCGGGTCAAAATTAGTC
Organism: Rhodoferax sp.; assembly: GCA_043776215.1. Taxonomy (GTDB): domain Bacteria; phylum Pseudomonadota; class Gammaproteobacteria; order Burkholderiales; family Burkholderiaceae_C; genus CAISIP01. Next base: position 13,164 of record JAYVRP010000842.1, read on the forward strand.
TGCAAGGCCTGGTTGTTGGCCACGATGTCCGCCGCCGTATCCCCGGGCAGCGGAACGTACAAACCAGCCTGGAACGGACCGGGCGCATAACCCGCGGCAGCTGCCAAGGCCATGGCAGTTGCAAATGCCGGCGTACCGGCGGGAATCGCCAGTTCCCCTGGCGGTGGGGCGATCCTTGCCGTGCTTTTGGTGCGGCTCAGCAACAGCTCGCCAGACCACTTCAGCCCTTGTCCCATGTCCTTGTCGAAGGTCACGTAGGCGTTCGCTCGTTGCCGGTCCGGATAGATCTCCAGCTGGCTGGTGTAGTCGTAGCGGCAGGAGGACCCCGACGCTATGTGGAAGGGCGGGCAGGCGCCGGTGGCCACGTTCACGGGGTTGATCCGGTCGAGTCGGCCAAAGCCGCCGCCATCTGCAGCCGGCGCAGGGTCAAAGTAGTAGAGGTTCAGGTTGGCCGGAACGGAACGCCCGGAAGTTCCTACATTGGTATCGATGGCCAGCAGGCGCCCGTTCTTGTCCGTAAAACTGACCAGCCCGGTTTTGGCAAATGATCGTTGTGTCGCGGCCAGCGTCTTGCGCTTGTCCATGCTCAAGGCGAAACTGACATTGAAGCCGTCCTTCGAATAGTCGCCGAAACCCTTGCTCAGACTGAATCGCTCCTCGCCGGCACCACCACCGGAGGTGGCCGACTTGCCCGCGCTCAAGACGAACTCGGTCGCGTCTTTTCGGGTCAGGATGTTCACAACGCCGGCCACTGCATCCGCGCCGTAGAGCGCCGACGCACCGTCGGTCAGAATTTCGATGCGCTCAATGGCCGAAAGCGGCAAGGTGTTCAAGTCGACACCATTCAGGGCCCCCGTCACCGCCTGCCCGCCGGACTTGGCGATGCGATGCCCGTTCAGCAACACCAGGGTACGGGTTTCACCGATGTTGTGAATGGAAACACCGCTGAAGCCGTAAGTTTCGCCACCGACCGCACTGCCTTCCATGGTGGCGTTCTGCATCGCCGGCAATTTCTGGAGCAACTCGGTGGTGCTGCTGGCACCCGATTGCTCAATTTCCTTGCGCGTGATGATCTGAATCGGCAAGGCCGTTTCGCTGGCGACGCGTTTCAGTGCCGACCCCGTGATCTCGACCCGCTGCAGGGTCGTCGCATCGCCCTGCGCCATCGCCGGCATCGAAGCCGATGCCAGCACGCCGAAGGCGGCCAGCAGTCCCGAGGAAAGTTTGGTGGGTCTGAACATGGGCACTCCTATGAAGAATTTGAAAGGTCGATCAAGTGCCGCCGAACGACCGTTGTCCGACAGGGGCGGTCGAGCGGGAAACCACACGACGATGGCACTGGACATATCCAGTTACGAGTTTC